>CACYCJ010000024.1 GCA_902772925.1 uncultured Lachnospiraceae bacterium | reverse complement strand
TGAAGCCAACCTCAAGATAAGATATCCGATTCTAAGACCCCTTGAAGACTACGAGGTTGATAGGCTCCGGGTGGAAGTGCAGTGATGCATGTAGCTGAGGAGTACTAATAGGTCGAAAGCTTTTCTTAAAAAAGCAGAGTAACGGTTTGGAAAATGAAGGATGACATGTAACAGGTTGAAAGTGATCAGTTATATGATTCTTAGAGATATGATAAGTCAGACTTTTTGTATGAGGTTTTGAAGGTACATTCGATATAGGGGATTGGTCAAATGGTATGATAGGGGTCTCCAAAACCTTTGGTGGGAGTTCGATTCTCTCATCCCCTGCAATCGGTTAAAAGGATAGTTAAACGACTATCCTTTTTTCTTTGTTTGTAGTATAATCTTTTCTGTATTTTTGAAATTGAAAGGAGCTGTTTTAATATGGAATTAATCCAAAGTTTTTCCGTGGACCATAATTTTATCATTCCCGGAATCTATACCAGCAGAGTAGATAATGTAGGTGGAAATGCTGTTACTACTTATGACATAAGAGTTACGAAGCCTAATAAGGAACCTGCAGTTGATGTTGCCGCAATGCATTCTCTTGAACATATTATTGCTACATATCTTCGGAACGATCCCGAATGGAAGGATGAAGTGATCTATTGGGGACCTATGGGATGCCTTACCGGTTTTTATCTTATCTTAAAGGGCAACCGTGCTCCGAAAGAGATATATGGTCTTATTCTGAATGCTTTCAAGGCGGTAGATAGCTATGATGTTGTTCCCGGCACCAACCCCGAAAATTGCGGTAATTATCTTATGCATAATCTTAATATGGCTAAATGGTATGCTGCAAGGTTCGCAGGATATCTTGAAGATAATTCTGATAATGAGCAGATTTTTGTGTATCCCGAAACAGAAAGGCTTGTGACGGATGACGGTATGATGTTCCATGATTCGTAGACTGTTTTTAACTGTTTTTGCGAATTATTAAAATAAATTATTGTTGACTGAAATATCCGTATTTGATAATATTTATGCGGTAGTGCAATTTATACAAAAAAGTTTGTTGAAAATCACGGTGATGATATGTTGCCTTTTTTGATAACGCTGTCTGTTTTACTATTAATAATAGTAGTACTTATAATCAGGTCTTATTTTAGTGATAAGCATATCGCTAAAGCAGTAAGGACTGTTCTTTTTGTTGTCATTTTTCCTGTATTGGCGAATATGATCATATCATTATCATTAGATCAGATATCGGTAAGTATTGCGTATCAGGTTTATCTGATCTCGACAGACTGGTTGCTTTTTGCACTTCTTCTCTTTACCCTGGAGTACTGTGATATTAACAGGACCTGGAGGACCTATCTTATAGCCGGAGTATTATTTGCCGATACGGTATCAATAGTGCTTAATCAGGTGTTCGGTCATGTATATGGTCTTGAGCTTATCAGAACAATTGATGGAAGACCTTATTACATCCTGCATTCGGAAGTCGGACATTATATTCATCTGGCTCTGTCATTTCTCTTAATGCTACTTCTTTTTGTTCTTATCATAAGAAAGCTGAGGATGACTTCAAGGATCTATTTCGAAAAATATTTAGTTATCTTAAGTGTCCTTGCGTTTGCCTCCATATGGGAAGCTTATTATATTATTTTCAAGGTTCCTGTGGATAAATCGATGATCGGTTATGAGATATGCGCAATACTTATTTACTTTTTCGGTGTTGAGTATCAGCAGCTTTTTCTCAGATATCAGATGTTTAAATGTGTCATCGCAAAAACCTCAGAAGCCGTATTTTTCTTTGACGAATCCTTCAGATGTATCTATATAAGTCCCGGTGCCTACGATATGTTTAATATTAAGCAGGATGATTTTGAAACTCCCGAAAAGTATCTCAGTCAGTACCATTACACAAAGAATCCTCTCGGACAGGATATGGTATCTAATCTTATTATCACAAGGGAAGACGGAAAGCATACATTTAATGTTCAGTATAAGAGGGTTTATGACAGGAATAACAGCATACTTGGTGCTTTTGTTATATTGGATGACAGAACCGAAGAGGTTAAAAGACTGGCAAAAGAAAGATTTAATGCAACTCATGACAGCCTTACCGGACTTTTTGATGATAATTATTTCAGAGAAAAAGTCTCCGAAAAGCTGAGGTCGGTAAAGAACGGAGAATACCTTATGGTTGTTTCCGATATCAGGGAGTTTAAGGTTATTAATGATCTTTTCGGAAGGGAAGCCGGAGACAGGGTTCTGACGAAGATTGCCGATATTATCCGTGAAAATGCATCTGAAGATGAAATATACGGAAGGATAGGAGCGGATAATTTTGCCGTACTTATTTCAAAGAAGAAATTTCATATTGATAAATTTATTAATGTGACAAATGACTTGTTTTTTGTGGAAGGCCACCCTGACTATAAAATAGTAAATCAGTACGGAATCTATGAGATCAAGGATACATCTGTTTCTGTTCCGGCAATGCTCGACAGAGCGTTTATGGCACTCTCTACCGTGAAATACGGGACCGGCAGAAAGTTTGCGTACTTTGATCAGGAAATAAGAGATGACATTATATGGGAACAGATTATTACCGGTTCTGTTGAATATGCAATTTCATCCGGTCAGATAGTTCCTTATTTTCAGGCTCAGGTCAATTCCGACGGAAGAGCCGAGGGCGCGGAAGTGCTTGTCAGATGGATACACCCTACTGAAGGTATGGTTTCTCCGGGAAGGTTTATCGGAATACTCGAAAAAAGCGGCAAGATAATAGAGATAGATAAGTTTATGTGGGAAAGCGCCTGCAAGACTATCAGAAAATGGCTGGATGAGGGCAAGGATGGCTTTTATCTTTCCGTAAATATATCTCCTAAGGATTTTTATTATGCGGATCTGTATGAGGTTTTTACGGATCTGATAGATAAATATAACATCAGCCCGAAATATCTCAGACTCGAAATAACCGAATCGGTAATGATAACGGATGTAGAAAGAAAGCTTGAGGTGATCGATAAGCTGAGAAATGCGGGATTCATTCTGGAGATAGACGACTTCGGAAGCGGATATTCGTCACTTAATCTTCTGAAGGATATGCCTGTAGATGTGCTTAAGATCGATATGGTATTCTTAAGTAAGACTAAAAATAAGGATAAAGCGCTTATAATTCTTCAGCAGATAATCAATATGGCTCAAAACCTCATTATTCCCGTTATCACAGAGGGAGTTGAAACAGAGGAGCAGCTGAATTACCTTACGAAAATGGGATGTAAAATGTTCCAGGGATATTATTTTTCGAGACCCGAATCTCTGGAAGACTTCGAAAAAAAATATATGATAAAATGAATGTATTGATGATATATTAAAATAGTGTTATATTTATGTGAGTGAAGCTCATAAATTTATAGTTAGATCATAAAATCGGGAGGATTAAAATATGTTTAAATTTGTATTCAAACTGATTAAAGGCTTTGTTGACGGTTTCCTTGATAATTCAAAGAAATATGTTGTTGCAAGAGCTGAAAACTTTGGTGGAACTGTTAAAAACGGTGTCGGTGATTTTGCTCTCGCGGTAAAGGACAAGGCATCAGTTGCAGGTAACTTTATAACAACAAAAGCCGGTGATATAAGGACAGGAGTTACGGCAAATATGGATAAGCCTGTTGTTGCTAACAGAAAAACCATAATACTTGCATTTTTAGTTGCTATCCTCGGCGGTGTTGTAATAGGAATGCTCATCAGCCCCAGAAAGAGTATCGCATTAGGAAGCTACAATAATCTTAAGAACGATGAAGAAGAAAACGAAGAAGATGCAGATAAGAAAAAATGTAATAAAAAGAAATGCTGCGGTAAAAAGTGCAAGGCTTAATATAATAGATAAATAAAGCATAAAGCTCCCTCCCGGGAACCGGGAGGGGTTTTTTTGTCTTTCGCTTTTAAGATAATTTAACTTCTCTTGATATAAAGCTGTCAATATGATACAATAATTCGAAGTGTACTTTACTGCGATAAAGTAAAAAATGTTTAACTTGAGAGGAGAAATCAAAAGATGCCCGTAACAGAATTTTTGGAGAGAAATGCAAAGCTTTACGGAAACGAGGTTGCTCTTATTGAGCTTAATCCCGAGGAGAAGGATAACAGAAGAATTACCTGGAAAGAATATGATCTGATAGAGTCACAAAGATTTCTTCCTTACAGGCGAGAGATAACATGGTCGGTTTTTGATGAGAAGGCAAACAGATTTGCCAATATGCTCATAAAAAGAGGAATAAAAAAAGGCGATAAGGTCGCTATAATTATGTATAACTGTCTGGAATGGCTTCCGATATATTTCGGTGTCCTTAAATCAGGCGCAATTGCCGTTCCCTTTAATTTCAGATATGATGCTGATGAGATTCTTTATTGTGCCGAGCTTGCTGAGGTTGATATGATAGTATTCGGCCCTGAGTTTATCGGAAGAATTGAAAAATATGCAGATAGACTCAGCAGAGGAAGGCTTCTTATATTTGTGGGTGATAACTGCCCGAGCTTTGCCGAGAGTTATATGGGACTCGTTTCGGATTGTCCCAGTACATCACCCAATATTCCTTTAACCGAAGATGATTACGGCGCTATCTATTTTTCATCCGGAACTACAGGATTCCCCAAGGCTATACTTCATAAACACAGAAGTCTTACACAGGCTGCCGAAATGGAACAGAAGCATCATGGAACAAGCAGGGATGACGTGTTTTTGTGTATCCCTCCTCTTTATCATACCGGTGCAAAATTCCATTGGATGGGAAGTCTGGTTGCCGGAAGCAGTGCGGTTCTTCTGAAGGGAGCTAAGCCCAAAACAATCCTTTCAGCTATTTCCAGTGAAAAATGTACCATTGTGTGGCTGCTTGTTCCCTGGGCTCAGGATATACTTGATGCATTTGACAGAGGTGAACTCAATCCTGCCGATTATCGCTTGAAGCAGTGGCGTCTGATGCATATAGGAGCTCAGCCCGTTCCTCCCGTACTTATAAAGAGATGGAAGGAGTATTTCCCTAATCATGATTATGATACAAATTACGGACTTTCCGAGTCGACAGGTCCAGGATGCGTGCATCTCGGCGTAGAGAATATTCATAAGGTCGGAGCCATAGGTGTTCCCGGTTACAGATGGGAATGCAAGATCGTTGATGAAAACGGTGAGACCGTAAAACAGGGTGAGGTCGGCGAACTTTGCGTAAAGGGTCCCGGTGTGATGACATGCTATTATAATAATCCCGAGGCTACTGCCGAAACTATTAAGGATGGCTGGCTCTTTACGGGAGATGTTGCAAAGCAGGATGAAGACGGTTTTTATTATCTTGTTGACAGAAAGAAGGATGTGATCGTCAGTGGTGGTGAAAATATTTACCCTGTTCAGATCGAGGACTTTATAAGAAAATTCGATAAGGTAAAGGATGTTGCGGTTATAGGACTTCCGGATGAAAGACTCGGCGAAAAGACCGCTGCCGTAATAGAGATCAAGGAAGGCATGGAATGCAGAAAAGAAGAAATCGATGATTTCTGTATGGATCTTCCGCGATATAAGAGACCTAAGGTTATCTTCTTCGAAGAGATACCCAGAAATGCTACGGGAAAGATTGAGAAGCCTGTACTCAGAAAAAAGCATAATGCCGATAATCTTGTCGGTAAGGAAACAGATTCTATCTAAAAGGAAGATATAATGGAAGGTATTAAATATACTCTGAAACGCTGCAAGGAAATTTGCGATAAATATGAAAAAAAGCTGGATGTTCCCGAGAAGGGTGATCTGTACTATACATTATGCACTCAGCTCGTAAATATGGGCTTTCTTCTTGCTGCCTGCGACGGAATTGTGGTACCCAGAGAAATAGATACCATCAATGAGACATTTAATGTGCTTTTTGATTATAAATTTCTTTCTACCAATTTCGGCCTGGATTACAGCTCTGATCAAAGCTTTTTAAAGAGAGTTCCCGGTGTCATCCTCTCTGTGGCAGAGGTTGAAAAAGCAGATAATATGGGGGCAAAATGCTTTCTTAACGACACCAGGGTTTTATATACGGCGTTTAAGGAATTCGGGGGAATAATAGTTAACAGCGACGGACAGAGACTCAGATATCAGGTGATGATCTATAAGCATTTCCTTAACATCACATTGGATAAGATATTTGAGATTGAATACAGGGATGACATTTTGGATGATATGATGAAGGGGCAGTCATCCGGCTCCTTCAGGCCGCAGAAGAGAGATAATGTTACCGGTATCAAGGATAAGATATCCGTAAACGGCAGCACCATCAGTATGTCTGCTAAGAATCATGATGATATGTCATCTTCCAACTATGGAAGCGGAAGTATGTATAGAATGAAGGATGACGGCAATGTTCAACTTCATGGTTCCGAGGAATATGAAAGAGAAAGGAATGCCGTTCATTCAAAGGTAGAGTCAATGAACACGGATCTTAAAAAGACCATGGAATTTGACAAGACCGAGATTGAGAAGATACTTCACGATGTAGATCAGCTTATCGGCCTCGAAAGCGTTAAGAAGGAAGTTCATGATATGGTCAATCTTCTTGTTATACAGAGTGTAAGGGCAAGAAGAGGACTTAAGACTCCCGATATTTCAAGGCATCTCGTTTTCACGGGAAATCCCGGAACGGGTAAGACGACGATAGCAAGAAATCTGGCTAAAATCTATAAGAGCCTCGGTATATTAAGTACGGGACAGCTTATAGAAACAGACAGGGCAGGACTGGTTTCGGGATATATGGGACAGACTGCAGAGAAGACTACCGAAGTATGTCAGAAGGCCATGGGCGGTGTTCTGTTTATTGACGAGGCCTACACTCTTGTTAACGGACAGGAGGGCGATTTCGGACAGGAGGCTGTTGATACGCTTCTCAAGATCATGGAGGATAAGCGAGACGAGATAATTGTCATTGTTGCGGGTTATCCCGATCTTATGGAAAAGTTCCTTGATTCCAACCCGGGTCTCAGGTCAAGATTCAATAAATATATCAGATTTGAGGATTATACGGACGAAGAGCTTATGTCTATATTCAAATGCTATGTAGAAGAGCAGGATTATTCCATTAAGGAAGGGATTGATGATAAGATCCTCGAACATATTAAGTCTCTGCGCTTTGCGGACGGTGATTTTTCGAATGCAAGAGCTGTCAGGAATTATTTTGAAAAGGTTATATCCAATCAGGCAAACAGACTGATGAAAAGCTCGGATGTGACCGAAAATCTGTATGAGCTCACTATGATCTCAGAGGAAGATCTGTAGTGGAAAAAAGAAACATGAGTAATATATTAAAAAACAAAATATTTTTATATTTAACCGAATTCATTTCAGGTATATCCGTAATGGCCGTGGAGCTTGGGGCAAGCAGGCTTCTTGCACCTTATTTCAGCTCATCACAGATAGTATGGACCATTATCATAGGTACTATTATGATAGCGATGGCCATAGGTAACATTTACGGAGGACGAAGTGCCGATAAAAAACCGGATCCCGATATTTTATACAGAAGGATAATGATTGCCGCTATATGGACATCACTGATCCCCGTTCTGGGTAAATATGTAATCCTTCTTATATCCGGGCTTGTCATTTTTTCCATAAATGAAAACTTCCTGGTCGTGGCAGGATTTGCAGCCTGCTTTATAATATTTGTATTTCCGCTTTTCCTTCTCGGAACCGTAACACCCTCGCTGGTCAAGTATACGGTAGAGGATCTTAATGATAACGGCAAGACGGTGGGAACTCTCGGTGCATGCAATACGGTGGGAAGCATTATAGGCACATTTCTGCCTACCTTTGTGACGATACCGGCAGTGGGAACCTCTGTTACCTTTCTCATTTTTGCGGGAATGCTTCTTGCTCTTTCGGTTGTTTACTTCATCTGTGTGAAGAGAAAGCTGATCCTGACCGCCATAGCCGTGGTCATTTTCATTGCCTGCTGTATATTCGGAAGAAGCGACAGCTTTGCGTTCTGGGAGACTGAGCTTTTATATGAGGGAGAATCAGTATATAATTACCTGCAGGTTAAGGAAGAACCCGGAAAGGTTATCTTAAGTACAAATGTGCTTTTCGGCGTTCAATCGGTTTATGACAGATCGGGAAACTACACCGGAATGTACTATGATTATGATCTGGCTGCGCTTTATATGTCAGATGCAAAGGCTGATTCCGATACGGATGTATTGATACTCGGTAATTGCTGCGGTACATATGCGACTGAGCTCCTTAATATAAATCCGGATATAAATGTTGAGGGTGTGGAGATCGACGAGAGAATATCCGAGCTTGCATATGAGTATTTCGATATGTCTCAGGATGTGAAGGTCACTACCTACGACGGAAGAGCATACTTGAATACCGTTGATGAAAAGTATGATGTCATAATGGTTGATGCATATCAGGATATTACGATCCCGTTTCAGATGTCTTCGATCGAATTCTTTCAGCTTGTAAAGGGTCATCTGAAGCCCGGTGGTGTAATGGTCGTAAATATGAACATGAGAGGCAATCTTGCCGATCCGGATAAAAAGGATGCGGATATCAATCTCTATCTTCAGGATACCATAGCAGAGGTATTCGGTTATGTGTATACGGTAGATGTGAGCGGTTATACAAATCGTGAGCTGTTTGCAACAGATAATGCCGATGCGTTAAGTGGTCTTGACAGGATGATAAATGAAAAAGCTGCTGATTCTGATGATCTTATCCTTCTTATGGAAAGGGTGAGAGATAATCTGGTAAGCTATCAGGGCAGCGGTCATATATTTACCGATGATAAGGCTCCTGTTGAGCTTTACGGTATGCGTGTCATTGATGACCTTATAAGAGATGAGGTCGACTATTACAAGGAAATCTATAAAAATGAAGGTCTTCAGGGACTTATAGATAATTTTTAAAATAACAATCATTTTATAAACGGAGGAGAATATGGAAAAGAACATTATAACGGATGAGGAATTTAAGTATGCACAAAATGTCCTGACTAAGCTTTCTGATTATTATGACAGCAGGATGGTAGGTCAGCAGAAACTGAAATTTGCACTTATGGCAGCTATCATTGCCAACGGACATATACTTATCGAGTCGGTGCCCGGCCTTGCAAAAACGACTGCAGCGAAGACCATAGCCGATGCGATAGATGCCAAATTCTCCAGAATACAGTGTACTCCGGACCTTCTTCCGAGTGATATCATCGGTACACAGATTTACAGAGCAGAGACCGGTAAATTCGATACGCTTCTCGGACCTGTATTTGCGAATCTTGTTCTTATCGACGAGATAAACAGATCAAGTGCAAAGACACAGAGTGCCATGCTCGAGGCCATGCAGGAAAGACAGGTTACTATAGGCGGAAAGGGATATAAGATGCCCGGTGATCTGTTTGTTGTTATTGCAACACAGAATCCCATTGAGCAGGAAGGAACATACCTTCTTTCAGAGGCTCAGACGGACAGATTCATAATCAAGGAAAAGATTACTTATCCTACGCCTGACGAGGAGGCAGAGATACTTAACAGGATCGAGGCCGGTGCTATAAAGAAGTCTGAGCCGGTGCTTAAGGTTTCGGATATCGAAAGAGTTCAGAATATTGCCGAGAAGGTTTATATAGATAATGTGATAAAGAAGTATATCGCATTTCTTGTTGATGCTACCAGACACACCGATAAGGTGCTTCCCGGTGATTACAGCAAGTATGTAAGAATGGGAGCGAGCCCGAGAGCTTCAATCGCATTTATGAAGATATCCAAGGCGGTTGCGCTTCTTTACGGAAGGAACTATGTTACTCCCGATGATGTCAAGCTTCTTGCACATCAGGTGCTTCGCCACAGGATTGAGCTTAATTTCTCTGCGGTTGCCGATAATGTTGAGGTTGAAACTATTATCGATCATATTATCAGCTCTGTTCAGACCCCGTAACAGATAGGTCAGACCATTTACCATTGTAAGGAGACTTCGCATGGATTATGAATATCTCTCACGCATCAGAGCGGAGATTGAGATAACATCAAGAAGAAAAACTTCAAATATACTTGAGGGTGAATTTACCTCTATCTATCGTGGCAGAAGTCTGGATTTTGACGACCTGAGGGAATACACTGTCGGCGACAATGTTCGTGACATTGACTGGAAATCCTCCTCTAAGGCAGGAAAGATTCTTGTCAGAAGATACATTGCCGAAAAGAAGCATAACATTCTTTTCCTTATGGATTCCGGAAAAAAGTTTCATGCCGATACCGATAAGGGAGAAAATAAATTCGATATTGCTTCGAAGATACTTATGGTACTCACGTTTCTTATAGATAAGCATGGTGATGATTCCGCCCTTATGAGCTTTAATCGTAACGGCTCTAAATTTACATATTTCAAGACCGGCACGATCCATATGCAGGATATGCTGAAGCAGTATAATGACTGCATTAATGATTATATCGGAAATGATGATGAGCATAAAAGGGTGATCGCCAATCCTTTCAAAAGGAAAAAGGAAACGGATTATTACGACGACAGCTTTGATATCTCGAGACTGCTTGAATATGCGGTGGATAATATCAGACGAAAGATGATCATTTTCATCGTTACGGACAGAGACGGGATTTCAAAGATGAGTGAAGGCCTCCTCAGAAAGGCTACGGTCAATAATGACATTATGGTCATTAATATCGAGGACGCCATGTTTACAGTCGATCATGCCTTCGATGTTGAAAACAATTCGTATGTAGAGGAGTTCTTTTCATTAAATAAAAAGCTCAGAAAGACCGAGCTTTCGCAAAGAGAAGAGGTAATGAAAAATGCCCTCGAGATTTTTAACAGATATATGATAGGTTTTACATCGGTCTCAAAAGAGGATGAGATAATCGATCATATAGTTGAGCTATTTGAGAGGAATAACAGTGAAAACTTCAGTTGAACTTCAGCCGGTAATGTCATTTCTGGTATGGTGGATCCTGATAGGTCTTATATTTCTTGCGCTTGTGATACTGGCGCAGGTAATATTCAGAAATGTTTTTGCCGAGCAGCTTAAAGAAGCAAAAAAGAAACATAAATTAAGAAAGATCGACAGGAAGAGTCTTCCTGCGCTTAAAGGCAAATATTTAGGTGAGCTGGGTCGAATCGATATGGAGATAAAGACCGGAAAGATCACTATCAGAAGAGGGTATCAGAAGCTCAGCAGGCTTATCAGGAAATTTGCCAATGAAGCTACGGGAATAAATGTTGATAAGTATACTCTTGCCGAGATAAATATGCTTGGAATGCCTCAACTTACCAGGCTTGTCGCGGAGTATTACGAGCCTGAATTTGCAAGATACACGAAGGCTGATATCAATCTGTCACTTCAAAGAACAAAAGGAGTTATTGAGAGATGGTCTTAAAGAATCCCTGGGTACTCAGTATAGGACTGCCGATTGTCATTCTCCTGGTAGTTGCTATAAATCTCTTTGTTAATAAGCTTAAATATAAAGGCGGGATAAAGGTTGCCAATACCGCAAAGATCAAGGATACGGTTATCTATAAGACACTTAAAAAATGGAAGGTTGTTACCACTGTTCTTGTAGAGCTTTCGCTTATCCTTTCGCTCGGTATGACCGTCGTTCTTATGGCCAGGCCTTCAAAGGTAGAGACCGTGAAAAACGGTATCAAGAAAAGGGACATTTTCCTTTGTATGGATGTTTCCTATTCGCTCTACGAAATGAATGGTGAGCTCGTGGAAAGCATCAAGGCCATAGTCGAGGGCATGGAGGGTGACAGGTTCGGAATCTCGATCTTTAATACATCCACGGTACTTTATGTGCCGATGACCGATGATTACGACTTTATCATTGAAAAGCTTGATGTCCTAAAGGAATACTTCGATCTTCAGAAGGAATATATGTACAATTACAATGATAAGTATATGTATGAGATCGATATGGACGAATATAATAAGATCAGAGAGAAGCTTGATTATTATGATGCCGGAACTCTGATCAATAATATGATAAGGGGTAGTTCTCTTATAGGAGAAGGACTTGCATCGTGCCTTTACAGCTTTCCGCAGATCGACGACAGCGACAGGACAAGAGTTATAATAATGTCCACCGATAATACTCAGGAGGCTCTTTCTTCTCCCATTATCGAGCTTAAGGAGGCTGCTCAGGCCTGTGCAAATCATGATGTAAAAGTATTCGGAATCTACCCGAATAAAGAAAACTACCTGATTGATGAATACTCCGATTATGAGAATGATATAAACAACTTCAGAAAAGCAGTAGAGTCCACCGGCGGCACATTTTACATTGAAAGCGAAACGCTTACGGTTGATGATATTGTAAAGGATATACAGCAGCAGGAAGCAAAGGAAGTAGAAGTTATGACTATCACAAAGCTGAACGATCAGCCGCAGGTATTTGTGATAATCTTATTTATTAGCCTTATCATTTTATTTATAACAGGGACAGTGATTTTATTATGATAACAAAACCGGTGATCAATTCCACAGTAGTGCTGATAGTACTTATAGCGTTGTTTATAGCCATATCCGTATTTACTGTTGCAAGGAAAGAAAAGGTCTGGATAAAGGTGTTTGCCATTTTCAGATGGCTTCTGATCTTATCGCTTGTATTCGTCATCAACCTTCGGCCGATGAAAAAGGAATATAAGGCAGAGGTTGAAATGAAAAACCTTGATGTTCTTTTCGTAGTCGATTCTACCATCAGTATGTGGGCAGAGGATATGAACGGTAACGGGAAGAGGATGGATAGCGTAGCTCAGGATATCAGATACATTATGACGGAGCTTGAGGGCAGTAATTTCGCTCTCATTAAATTCGATAATAACTCTCAGATACTTGCACCATTTACGATGGACAGCAGAAATGTGCTGGATGCTCTTGAGACTATCAAGATACCTGACAGATATTATGCGAACGGAAGCTCCATGAATGTGCCTTATGACGACATGGAAAGGCTCCTTAATTCTTCATCCGAGAAGAAGAACAGAAAGGCAATCCTGTTTTTTATAAGTGACGGAGAGATTACAAACGGATCGACACTGAAGGATTATTCGCCTCTCAGATCTCTGATCGATGCCGGCGCGGTACTCGGTTACGGAACTCCCGAAGGCGGTAAGATGAGATATACCAGCTACAACAGCTATATAATCGATCCTACAACGAATAAAGAAGCAATATCTGTAATTGATGAAGAGAATTTAAATAAGCTTTCCGAGGATATGGGTGTTGATTATGTGCATATGACCGATACCTATAAGGTGACCTATCTTTTGGCGGCGATAAAGTCGGGAAGTGTGATTACTGTTGAGGAAACGGATGATATGGTAAGCTATGCGGATGTATATCATTATTTCTGTATACCGCTTCTTTTGCTTTTACTCTTGGAGCTTATCATATTTGTGAGAAGAGGCAGACTGTAGAAAGAGGATTTGCCAATGAGTGATAAAGATAAAAAAACACAGGAAGGTAAGGAGACGAAGCCTAAAGGGATAGCTCGCTTCCTGAGAAAACTTAATATCGAAGATTACAGGGCATATATGAATGTCATTAATTTTCTTACCATTGTTTTCGGCTTTATAGGCATTTTCCTCATTACAAGGTTTGTTGTAAATGAGATTTTTAAAGCCGGATACAATAATGAGAAGTATTATGAAAGACTTGAGACCTACGAAACCTATGTGGTAAATACCCCCGAGGGCTATGTTCCCTATTATAATCTCGGAAATGCGGAATATAAGCAGGAGCGATATGCTGAGGCAGTGGGATATTATACCCTTGCTCTGGAATATGAACCTTCCGTAAAGAAACAGATTCCCATAAGGATAAATCTTGCGCTTGCAATGTGTAACACAATTGATTTCGATAATCTTGATACAAATGATAAGATAGGAAGAGCAATATCCCAGCTTGTGGCAGCAAGAGATGTTCTCTGTCAGAACGGCATTGCCGATATGAATGACAAGGATTATATAAGTCCGGAAGCTCAGCAGCTGAAAAAGGATATTGATAAGATGATCGAGGAGCTCATGAAGGATTATGAGCCTCCGACACAGAATGATTCCGATGAGGATGAACAGGAGCAGGAACAGCAGGATCAGAATCAGAACCAGCAGCAAAACAACAGGACCGAAAGCCAGAGAGAAAAGGAAGTAAGAGAGAAGCTGGAAAAGCAGATGGAGGAGTCTCTTCAGGAAAGAAGAGATGCCGACGATCAAAAGAGCCAGCAGTCCGGAGGCGGCAGCGGAGGCGATGACGGCGAGGGAAATAATTACGACGGCAAGAACTGGTAAGCTATTTCTGCCAATGCTACTTTTTGCAGCCTAAAAATAATAAAACTGTAATCGATCTGAAGCTGCTTGGAACTTGGAAAGCAATAAATCAGTCTGATTTGAGCAGTATTTATTGCTTTTTCGGATAAAACATAGCTGCTTGACTCAAAAAAAGCAATAAATCAGCCTGATTTGAGC
>CACYCJ010000023.1 GCA_902772925.1 uncultured Lachnospiraceae bacterium | reverse complement strand
TTGCAGTTTTGACCAGGAGAGGCGTTATCAGATTTCCCTTAGAGAAAACACGATAGAGGAAGCGTGGAACAGCGAACCCTTTGAAAGTTTCAGGAAGCGGATGAAAACGGCATGTAGTGACTGCCGCGTCCGCGAGTTGTGTATGGGCGGATGTCCGCTTATGCCGGAGATTGTGTTGTGTAACAGGAGAGAAGACTTGTGTGAAGGGTAGACTGTAATAAAGAAATTGTAAGGCGAATGGATATTGTTACTATTGTTGAGTTTGTAAAGAATGTAGGGGGCAGATATGATGAATATCGGAAAATTGGTTGAAGTTGATGTGAGAGAATTATGGAAGCATGAGCAATATGATTTTTCAAAATGGCTTACCAAAGATGATAATATTTCATACTTGAATGATATTCTTGGTCTTACTCTGGTGGATGTGAACAAGGAGGCTTATGTAGGAGCTTATCGTTGTGATATAGTGGCAAAAGATGAAACTAGCGAGACAGTAATTATCATAGAAAATCAGCTTGATACTTCAAATCACGACCATTTGGGTAAAATAATTACATATGCGTCAGGTTTGGATGCCAAAGTCATTGTCTGGATTGTAAAACAAGCTCGTGAAGAACATCGAAGTGCAATAGAATGGCTAAATAATAATACACGAAGCGGAATTGATTTCTTTTTGATTGAGTTACATGCATATAAAATTGGAGACTCTGATCCAGCCCCTAAGTTTGAAGTGGTTGAGCAGCCAAATGATTTTATAAAGTCATCAAAGCTCAACAATAAAGACGGCAATATCAATAAATCTCAATCTGATATTTTAGATTTTTGGACACGTTTTAATGATGAGATTGTTTCTCAAGGAAAACCATTCAATATTAGGAAGGCAACCACGGATCATTGGTATAGTGTTGCTATAGGAAATGGTGCGTGCTATATAGACATAACTCTGGTAAATAGTAATTCTTTTGTGGGAGTTGCCTTGTATATACCAGATAACAAATCTCTTTATGACTCGTTATTTGAAAAAAAAGAGGAAATTGAAAAGGAAATTGATTTCGAGTTGAGCTGGGAAAGGCTGGATGGAAGAAAGGCAAGTAAGATAATACATAGAATTCCGGGCTTCAGCTTTGATGACAAGAGCAACTACAAGAATTTGATGAATGACATTATAAAGAAAGTTGTTGTTTTGCGAGATGTTTTCAAGAACTATCTTTAAGTCATGTCGAAATATGACTATGACGATGAAGAATTGAACTAATGGGGATATAATATGACGTATTGGATGATTTCGGCAAATGAGAATAAATATAATCACGTAAGTGCTTTTAACAAATGGGGATCTATCGACTGGAAGACCTATGCTAATTATACTCCGGGAGACATTGTTTATATTTATTGTTCAAGAACAAAACGAAAGGTGATGTTCAAGACAGTTGTTGAGAAGACAGGTATTCCATTTGATGAAAGAATAGACGATGCCAGTTTGTGGAATGAAAGAGATGAAGTTGATCCTTCAATGAAGTATACAAGATTACGCTTGATCAGAACGATTGATAGAAACGAGCTTTCTCTTGAAAATATAAAAAAAATAGGTATTAAAAACGGCCCACAAAGACCTATGAAATTATCTTTGGAAACTGTAAATTATTTTGAAAAGTTTTTTTCGATTGGAATGGATGAAGAAGGTATAATTTCTTTTCCGTGCGGAGAAACCTATGGATTGGTTCGAGAAACAAATATTCATGCTCATCCTATAGATCATAAACCGAGGATTGAAAAAGTTCCAAGATATTTAATGGTTAGGGCGACCGGTGGCATTTCAGACGACCTCTTTGTGATAGAGAGAACAATTGAGTTTAATCCACTCGATATAGAAGAACTCGACAAGTATAAATCTGAATGGTTTTATAATAATTTAAAACTGTATATTTCAAAACGGAAAAACTCTGTATTTGGCTTTAAGAGTGCGCCTATTCCGTATAGATACTATATTCTTAATAAAGTGTATTCTTTTGATCCTGCGTTTAAGGTTAATCATAATGGCCCCAATTATAGATTTCTGACATTTGAAGATATTGGAGTAGAACTTATAAAGCATACAGAACTGAAGAAGCCTATTATAAAAGTGTCGGCTGATGAAATCGAGGCTTCTGAGGGGGAAGAACAAAGTATAAAAAAAGCAATTGAATCGCTGTTGGTTGATGAGAGTAAAAGTGTGACTGGTTATGAATATGTTGCAAAACCGGAAGATAGAAAAGAAGTAAAAGAATCTTCTGATTCGATGCGACCTTCGTTGTATCCTCGGGATCCACAAAAACGTATAAATGCATTAAATCGTGCGGGCTTTGTCTGTGAGATCAATCCTGATCACAAATCATTTATTAGTAAAAGGACTAACAAGCCATATATGGAGACACATCATCTTATTCCACTTGAGTATTGGCGGTCCTTTGATAATAATCTGGATGTAGAAGCCAATATAGTATGTTTGTGCAGTAATTGTCATAATGAGATTCATTACGGAAAATATGCTGATAAATTAATAAGACCGTTATTTATGAAAAGAGAATATGAGTTACAAGAGGCTGGAATATCAATTGATTTAGATGACTTGTTGAAAATGTATAATGGTGAAGAAATAGAGTATTGATATATACAAAGTTTCATAAGTCGTGTGTAAAATGTAGAAGCATAACAAAGGGATTGTGACGGTTTGGTATGATGGTTATGTTAAAGTGTTCGAGACGACAACCGGTGAAGATGCGGATGCGAAGACGTATCATATCGATATTTGATGAAGGAGGTACAGGAGTATGAAATGTCCGAGATGTGGTGGAGATATGTCCGGGGGCGTATGTGACAATTGCGGGTTTCCGGCGACGAGGAAGATAGTGTATCGAAAGGGGTATAGATGAGTTTACACAGAATCAGGGATATCCTTGAGGCGGATTACGGTTGTGAGGAGTGTCCGCCGGACGGACC
>CACYCJ010000022.1 GCA_902772925.1 uncultured Lachnospiraceae bacterium | reverse complement strand
GGGCATACAACTTCCGGAAGTAAAGATGAACACGGCTTCTCCGGCAAAGCAGAGGCTGAAAAAGCAAGCCTTGAAGGCCTTCGGATTCTGGTCGTTGAGGATATAGAGGTGAATGCCGAGATCATAACGGATCTTCTAGAGCTTGAAGGTATAGAAGCGGAATGCGCAGAAAACGGGCGTATAGCCTGTGAAATGTTTGAGGCCTCAGAACCGGGTCATTTTAATGCAATTCTGATGGATCTTAGAATGCCTGAGATGGACGGACTCGAGGCGGCTAAGACGATAAGGAGCATGGATAGAAGTGATGCCGGAACCGTCCCCATTATTGCGGTTACCGCAAATGCATTTGACTCGGATATAAAAAATTCACTGGACGCGGGAATGAATTCTCACATAGCAAAGCCCGTTGATGCGGAGCTTTTATATGATACACTTCGAAAGCTGATAAACGGATAAAACATAAAAACTAAACATAAAAATTAAACAGAAAGGAACTTAAAGAGATGACTGTACAGGAATTATATCAAAATATCGGAGCCGATTACGATCAGGCCGTAAGAGTACTCAGAATGGATAAGCTTATTGATAAGCATATAAGGAAGATAAGGACAAGCGGAGTCGTTGAAAGACTTCTGGATGCTGAAGAAGGCATGGATCCCACTTCACTTTTTGAAGCCTCACACGCAGTGAAGGGAGTCTGCGCAAATCTCGGTCTCACCGAAATTGCCGGCCTTGCTTCCGAAATTGCCGAGGAATATCGCCCCGGAAATCCCAGAAAAATGTCAGATGACGAGGTAAAGGAAAAGCTTGATAAAATAGCTGCATTATACAAAAAAACAACAGACGGAATCAAAGCATACGAGGAGCAGTAACCAAGAAGCGGCTGCCTTTTGTTGCATAATACTATGCCGGAGGATATGAATGACTGAAAAAACGGAAAGTTTAAATCTATCTAACGATAAAAAGCCCTATCTTAATTCCATGGGCGCCTGGGCTCTCGCATTCGGATGCAGTGTAGGCTGGGGTTCATTTGTCATGCCCGGTTCCACCTTCCTGCCCATAGCAGGTCCGATCGGAACTGCGCTTGGGCTCGGTCTCGGCGGTCTGGTAATGCTGATAATCGCACTTAATTATCATTACCTGATGAACAAATTTCCGGACGGCGGAGGAACCTACACCTATACCAAGAAATGCTTCGGCTACGACCACGGCTTCCTCGGCGCATGGTTTTTGATACTTACCTATATTGCCATCATATGGGCAAACTCCACTGCCCTGCCCCTTATAGCAAGGGCTGTTTTCGGCGACACATTCCGGTTCGGTTTCCTTTACGAGATCGCAGGCTATAAGATCTACGCCGGAGAAATTCTACTCGCTGTAGGCGCGCTCGTGACAGCTGCCGTAATATGCCTTTTCAGAAACAGTGCGCAGTGGGTTCAGATAGTGATGGCACTGCTTCTTATAATCGGTGTCATAATTTGCTTCACCGTCGCAATAATGCGCGGAAATGCTTCGGCTACATTTTCTCCCGCCTTTGTTCCGGGTGAAAATCCTCTGGCCGGGACCTTTACGATATTTGCACTTGCGCCCTGGGCATATGTCGGCTTCGAGTCAATATCTCATTCTGCCGCAGAGGCAAAATTCTCACTGAAAAAATCCTTCATTATAATGGCGATAGCGCTTATCGTTGCCAGCATCGCATACATACTTCTGTCCCTTCTTTCCGTAACCTCTCTTCCTGAGGGCTGCAGCTCGTGGACGGATTATATATTTAATCTCGGAAAGTATTCGGGAAGCGCTGCACAGCCTTCATTTTTTGCAGCTGAAAGTGTAATGGGAAAATGGGGCTTCGCCGTTCTCGGAGCAGCCGCTCTCGGCGCAATTTTCACGGGACTGATAGGAAACTTTATAGCACTCAGCCGCCTAATCTTTACATTATCGGATGACAGGATGTTCCCTGCCTGGTTCAAAAAGACCAACAAATCCGGTGTTCCCCAAAATGCAGTCATCTTCATCATGCTCGTATCAGCCGCATTTCCTTTCCTCGGAAGGACTGCCATAAGCTGGATAGTGGATGTTACGACAGTAGGCGCAACAATTGCCTACGCACTTGCGTGCGCATCTGCGTTTAAGGCGGCAAAGGGTGATAACAATACTCTCTACAAGGCCTCGGGAATCATCGGTCTTATCATTTCGGTTCTTTTCGCGATCGAGTTTCTGATACCGAATCTTATATCGGTCAAAACTCTTTCCACGGAATCCTACCTTATCCTATCCGTTTGGAGCATCTTCGGTTTCCTGTACTTCAGACTGTTCCTTCCGAGAGATAAGGAAAGACGCCTCGGTCATTCTATAGTTGCCTGGGTAGTGCTTCTCGGACTTATCTTTTTTACCTCAACGGTATGGATGAGACAGACCACGGATACCGCATTAAACAGATCCATTGACAATGTGCAGTCAGAGTTCTCCAACTCTTCCGGTGAGGAAGCCGATTCCGAATATATCTCATCTTATATGCATGAACAGATACATAGTGTTACCGGAACCATGAATAAGACGAATATGATCCAGATAACCCTGATTGCATTTTCAATCCTTATCCTTCTGGATATTTACAGCATACTTCATAAGAGGGAAAGACAGATAGAGATTGAAAAGGCTCTTGCCGAAGAAAGCAGCAGGGCCAAGACAAGCTTTCTTTCAAATATGAGTCATGAGATAAGAACGCCCATGAATGCCATTATCGGACTTGATAATATTGCTCTTCGAGATCCCGATATATCCCCCCGTACAAGGGAGCATCTGGAAAAGATAGGAGCGAGCGCCAAGCATCTTCTCGGACTTATCAATGATATTCTCGATATGAGCCGTATCGAATCGGGAAGAATGGTCCTTAAAAATGAAGAATTTTCCTTCAGGGAGTTCCTTGATCAGATAAACATTATCATAAACGGTCAGTGTCAGGACAAGGGTCTTCATTATGAATGTAACATTGTGGGAAATGTAAAAGACTACTATTATGGCGATGATATGAAGCTGAAGCAGGTGCTGATAAACATTCTCGGAAATTCCGTTAAGTTTACCAACACTCCCGGAAGCGTCACTCTCACCATAGAGCAGCTTTCCGTAAGCGATGAGCTTTGCACTCTCTGCTTCAGAATGGCAGATACCGGTATAGGTATGGACAAGGAATACATTCCGAAGATATTTGAAACCTTTTCTCAGGAGGATTCGACAACCAACAATAATTACGGCGGAAGCGGTCTCGGAATGGCCATCACCAAGAATTTCGTGGAAATGATGGGCGGAAAAATCGAAGTGGAAAGCGAAAAGGGTGTCGGTTCGACCTTCATCGTTACTGTCAATCTCAAGCCTTCGGAAAGAAGTGCCGAATTATCCGAAAATAGTTTCCTTCCCGAGGGTATCAGGGCTGTCATTATCGATGATGATGAGATTGCCTGTGAGCATACTCAGCTTGCCCTTATGGCAATAGGGATCGAGTCGGATACCTTCACGGATTCGAGAAAAGCCTATGAAGCTATAAAGAAGGCAATTGAAAAGGGCGAGGGCTATACCCTTATGCTGACTGATTATAAGATGCCGGATATTAACGGACTCGAGCTTACACGAATGGTTCACGGCATTGATAACGGAGAAACCTCCGTCATTATGCTGACGGGCTATAATTGGGATATCATCGAGGACGAAGCAAAGATGGACGGAGTAGACGGCATTCTTGCAAAACCGCTCTTCTCGGATACCCTTATGAGAGAGATAAGCCGTGTTCTCGGAAGCAGACTCGGACTTGCCGAGGCACCCGAGGAGCATAAAATGGATGAATCGGAAGTGGAAAGCGTTCTCGCGGGACGCAGGGTCCTTATGGCCGAGGATGTGGAGCAGAATGCGGAAATCCTCGAGGATCTGCTTATGCTTGAGGATATCGAAGCCGAACACGCGGTTAACGGAGAGATAGCATTAAAAATGTTCTCCGACAGCGAGCCCGGATATTATGATGTTATTCTAATGGATGTTCGTATGCCTGTAATGGACGGGCTTTCCGCAACACAGGCAATAAGAGCTCTCGAAAGAGATGATGCAAAGACTATACCGATCATCGCAATGACGGCAAATGTATTTGATGAGGATGTGGAGAGATCCCTTCAATCAGGCATGAATGCACACCTTAGTAAACCGATAGAACCCGAACGTTTATATTCGACTATGGCAGAGCTGATATGCAGCCGGACCGCTGACTGAAACGATAACTGACAACCGCAGGCGAAACGATATCTGATCGTCAGCCGAGGGGCTCACTTCTCTTTAATAGTCTGATCTCAGAAACAGCAAACGGAACTGCCAGGAGAAATGACATTATATCAGCGACCATCTGTGTTATCTCCACTCCGAAAAGTCCGAGCAGACGAGGAAGAATGAAGATTGCCGGGATAAAGAATATTCCGTTTCTGGCGGATGAAAGAAGGCTTGCCTTCAGCCCTCTACCCATTGACTGCAGCATCATATTTGTCATTACGAGTGTTCCGCCGAGAGGAAAGGCAAATGCCTGCCATCTGAGCGACTCTGCACCGACCTTCACGACATCGGGATCATCTCTGAAAAATGATATGATCTGATCCGGAAAGACAATGCAGAAGGTTGACATTATCACAAGAAAAAGTGTTCCGTAAATGACACAGAATATATAACCCTGTGTAACTCTGTCATATTTCTTAGCACCGAAGTTGAATGCGCAAACGGGCTGATAGCCCTGACCGAAGCCGATAAGTGCCGAATAAACGAGCATCATTACTCTCGTTACCACGGACATTCCGGCTATAGCGGCATCTCCTCCCATCTCACCGGCCATATTGTTGAGGAGCATGGTTGAAACAGCCGCAAGTCCCTGTCTTGCAAGTGAGGGAGCGCCGCCGTTGGCGGCTTCTTTTATGTAATGAAAATTTATCTTGACACATTTCATGGAAAGACGGATATTTTCACCGCGGCGGGTTGCCATAAACAGCACTGTCATGCTTATAAGCTGTCCCACTATCGTAGCTATTGCCGCGCCTGCTACGCCCATATGAAAAACAAGGATGAGCAGAGGATCCAGGATGATATTCGCACCGGCTCCGATAAGAAGACATATCATGGCATAGAATGCATTCCCCTGAAAGCGGAGCAGATTGTTAAGAACAAATTGTCCGCAGGTGAAGGGAGCACCTATCAGTATGATAGCCATATAGGTTTCGGTATCCTTTAATGTGGCGTCCGAGGCTCCGAGGAAATAGGATATCCTCTTCAGAAGTATGAGCCCGACCACAGTGCAGATAACTCCCGAAATAAGTGCAAGTACAAAGCCAGTAGAAGCCATTTCCTCGGCTTCCTTTTTGTTTCCGGCGCCAAGAGATCGGGAAATATAATTCCCCGATCCGTGTCCCCAGAAAAATCCTATCGCCTGTATAACGGCCATTACCGAAAAAACGATACCTACCGCTGCAGTCGCCTCGGTGGAAATCTTTCCGACAAAGTAGGTATCTACGGAATTGTAGATACCCGTAACCATCATGCTTATGATCGTCGGAACCGCAAGCCTTAATATAAGAGGTCTCACGGGAGTTTCCACCATCATCTTATATTTTTCACTTTTTTCCTCGGCTGCATTACTGCTTTTGCTGTCGCTTTTTATCTCTTCTATCTCATCGCTCATTTTATTATATGTCTCATCCGTTTTATCAGTTATCTACTCGATATTTCCCGCCAGTGCGGAGGCTATCCTTGCCTGCTCATCGGCATTTGTTTCATTCTGCTTCCAGAGAAGTCCCAAATTATCATCATTATATCTGGGTATCACATGAACATGAAAATGAAATACTGTCTGACCGGCAGCAGGCTCATTGTTCTGAAGCACATTTACGCCGTCACAGTCAAAGGTCTTCTTCATTGTCTTTGCGATCTTTCCCGCAAGAGGCATTACCTTTGAAGCAACCTCGGGATCAATATCATAAACATTATCAAAATGCTGCTTCGGAATTATGAGAGAGTGTCCCTTCGCAGCCGGAGCCGCATCGAGTATCACTCTGAAATCCTCGTCCTCATATACGGTATTTGTAGGAAATACTCCGTTAGCAAGCTTACAAAAAATGCAGTCGTCTTTTATCATTATATCTTCCTCCTTTTGTTACTTTATACCATCCAGATGAATGTGGATGTGGATCTCACCCGCAGGCGTCTGAACGGTCGCTTCACTCACATTGTTGTATCCGTTATTTTTATTGTAACCGCCCTTGTAGCCGTAATTCTTCTTATAGCCGCCCTTGTAGCCGCCGTTGTTGTTGCCGTTATTATTG
>CACYCJ010000021.1 GCA_902772925.1 uncultured Lachnospiraceae bacterium | reverse complement strand
ATACAAACGTGCGGTGGAAATGAGAAAAGACCTCGAACTATATCGTACAAGCAAAGAGAAAAAGTCGGTTGCAGAGACCAAGCCGGTTGCAGAGACCAAGCCGGATACAGAGAACAAGCCGGTTTCAGAGAACAAAACAGCAGAATCCGATAACAAGACTAAGCCGAAAGAAAGTAAGGAAAAGCCTGCTGAGCCGAAAGAAAGCAAGGAAAAACCTGCTGAAAGAAAAAAAGAAAAACGCTCGGGTTCTAAAAAATCAAGGTCACTTATATTTCTTTTAACAGCGGCCATCCTTGCAGTTGCTGCAATTGTTTTCTTCAATAGTGATACAAGTGACATTTCATTCAAACAAGAGGATGAAGGCGCTTATGATAGTGTGTCTATTAAAGATAAAGAGGTCGACGATAACGATTTAAAAAGCTTCACTGACAATGAATCAGCAGCATTTTTAGGTTTTTATAGATGCGAGATAAGTGATGATATGATGCAGAAAATATCAGAAATAACCGGTGTTAAAACATTGGATATAAGCGAATGCACTGGTTTTTCCTCTCTTGACCCCTTGGCAGATATGGAGGAGACAGTCATACATCTGGAAGGAAAAAGCATCTCTAATGATGATGATGAGAAACCGCTTATTGATGATTTGATTTCAAGAGAATTTTCAGCTTGTAAAAAAATTGAACTTAGCGGTTGGGCAACTGAAGACGGCGGAAGTGTAATAAAGAATTTTGATGGAATTGAAATCTTGCATTTGTATAGAAATACAGGCGCTATTGACATGAATAATGTCGCAGACAACAGTTCTCTGTCAAGCCTGATAATGCAGGACTGTACGGTTACAGACGATGATTTCTCGATGATGAGTAAATGCACGAATCTGTATTATTTTTCAGTAGAAAGATGCGGCCTTAAAGATATAAGCTGGATGAAACCGCTGACAAAGCTTTCCACTGTTAATGTTAACAACAACAATCTTAAGAGTCTGACGGGACTGGAAAACCATGAAAAACTGAGTGATATGAGCGCGGAATCCAATCAAATAACAGATATTTCCGGCCTGTCAGGATGCAGCGGTCTCCTGAATCTGAACTTAGATAATAATGAGATTAGCGATATCTCTGTGCTGTCAGACTGTCCTAAATTAATGTACTTGCACGCAACGAACAACAAAATAACGGACATTTCTTCTCTCAGCGTTTGTGAGAAGATTACGGAGTTGCTTTTGGATGATAATTCTATTGAAAATCTGGATGCATGTGACATGATGATCGATTTGAGAGTCATTAGTGCAGCAAATAACAATTTAAAAGATATAAAAGGGCTTTCCAATACAACACAACTTGAGAATATAAATCTCTCGGGAAATGAAATAACAGATATATCCGCTATCGCTGATAACCGGGAAAATCTTAAAAAAATAAGGCTTTCGGACAACCAATTAAAAGATATATCCGCACTCAGCGAATGTAATAATCTGGAAAACGTATCTATAGATAATAATCAGATAAATGATATATCAGGTCTTGAGGGAAAGAAACTGCTGGGTTATCTTTCCGCAGGAAAAAATGAGATAACAAGTATTAAAGCTTTAAGCGAGAGCAAAAGTCTTCTGTATGCAGATCTCGGAGACAATCAGATAAAAGATATATCTCCGTTGTCGGATCATGGAACTGAAGGCTAAGTGCTTATGCTTCACAATAATGATATAAGAGATATTTCAGCGTTGCCGAAATCAGCGGGGTATTACCTCCTTTCACTTTACGGAAACCCTATTTCGGATCTTTCTCAAATCAGCAACTCGACGTACAAATATCTTTATCTGCCATGGGGAAATAACCTGGATTACAGTCCCCTGGCAAGGGCAGGCTATGACAAAGCTAATGTAGTTGATGCACCTGAAGGAGAGAAAGGATCGCTTAAAGTATCTGTAAGGAAGGTGCGAGAGGAGGAAGAATTAGATGGGTTCTTATATCAAAGAGATCCTTCCTTCAAGACTAAAGAAGAAGCAGATACAGATATGGGTAAAGTGAGAAAGGAAACCAAAGCTCAAGAAGACGGAACCATAAACATATCGTCCTCGATGAGGGCTCTTGAGGAATAATGTTATGAAGACTGACTATTCTGCAAATATATTGGATGAAGAAAAAACAGTCCTTATGGATGAACCAAAGGATACGAATTCTGCTGTTATTGTTCAGTTTTTCAAAGGAGCTGTGCATACATTCTTAATGGAAAATAATCAGACCTTTGGCAGGACCTCCAAATCGGAGACACCTGATATCCCCGTGGAGTCAAGGACGGTATCTCGCAAACACGGATTGTTTGAAACCTATGGAGGAAGCAGCCACTATACTGATCTAGGGAGTATGAACGGCACTATGCTGAATGGCAAACTCCTGGCTCCTTCTGAAGGAACACTCTTGTCAGAGGGAGACGTGCTCCGAATACACGGGCCTAATGATAAGCTGTGTGTACAGGACTGCATAATGGTTTATACAAAGTATTTTGACACAGATACTGAATGGCAGACTGTCAGCCTTAATGATGAGGTCGAAGAAATCTCGGTAGGAAGAGGAGATTATCTTAACATTCAGGATTGCCATGTATCAAGAAAGCACGCAGTATTCTTTAATTCATCGAGGGGCTGGGCAATCATAGATAACGGCAGCTTGAATGGTGTCTTTCT
>CACYCJ010000020.1 GCA_902772925.1 uncultured Lachnospiraceae bacterium | reverse complement strand
TTGGAAGTACGAGGGTATTGCCTGGTATGGAGTAAAGTGAGACAATATAATATTGAAATGATATGAGACACGGGGACGGGTCCACTGCTACAGACAGGGATGTCCCCGTGTATTACTTTTCTGAAAAAGTTGCAAAAATAGCCCTGATCCGGTTGGAAAAGTTGCATAATTATCCCTAAAATGGTTGGAAAAGTTACAAAATACACTAGAAATCAGTTGGAAAAGTTGCCGGAGAGTGTTATAATGCACTAAAATCAGCGGTAAAGAGGTGATTCTATGATAGAACGTGAATTATATAAAGACATTACTGATTGGGTTGCAAATGGGAAAACAGCGCTTACCGTAACCGGAGCCAGACAAACCGGTAAAACATTTCTTATAAGAGAATGTTTAAAAGCTTCGGGAAGATCATTTGTAGAAATTAATTTCATCGAGAATCCGGAATATATCTCTATTTTTAAAAATGATGGAAATGTAAAAGATATATTGTTTCGCTTAAGTGCGGTTTTTGGAAAATCCCTGATTCCCGGTGAGACGATAGTATTTATTGACGAAGTTCAGGAATACAAGGATATGGTTACAAAGATAAAATTCCTTGTGGACGATAATACATATAAATATATATTGAGCGGATCTCTTCTTGGAGTAGAGCTTTCTAATCTCCGTTCTGCACCGGTTGGTTATATGAAAATTCTTGAAATGTATCCACTTAATTTAAAGGAATTTTATAAAGCTATAGGAATGACGGAATCTGTATTAGATAAGGTAAAAGAATGTTTTGATTCAAGGATTCCTGTTGACAGCTTTGTTCATTCAAAGTTAATGGATGCTTTTTATTTGTACCTAATGGTTGGTGGAATGCCCCAGGCTGTCGATACATATCTTTCTACAAATGACATGAATAAGGTTTCGGAAATACATCAGGATATAAATAGTCTGTATAAGCTTGATTTTACAAAATATGAGCAACAGCAAAACTTGAGGCTTAAGGAAATATATGACAGTATTCCCGGTGAATTGAACGATCAGAATAAAAGATTCTTTTTAAATAAGCTGGGACACGGAACAAGTATCAGTCGTGTCGAGAACAGCTTTATATGGCTAAAGGATGCAGGAGTGGCACTTGCGATTTATAATGTAACAGAACCCAAGTCACCGTTAAGAGTCAGTGAAAAAAGAAATCTTTTTAAATTGTTTCTGCTGGATGTCGGCATGCTTACAAGTATGTATCCTAACAGTGTAAAACTTGGTATTTTTAATAGAGATAAAAATCTGAATAATGGTGCACTGTTTGAAAATGCAGTTGCGCAGGAACTTATTTCAAAAGGATATGCTGTCTATTACTACAACGGAAAGAAACAAGGTGAGCTTGATCTGTTGATAGAAAGAAATGGTTATGTATTACCCATAGAAGTTAAGTCGGGTAAGGATTTTAAGATCCATAGTGCATTGGATAATGTCCTTAGTAATGAGAGCTATGGAATACCGGAGGCGATTATCTTTAACAACGAAAATGTTGAGACAGTTGGAAAAAAGAATTACATGCCGATATATATGACAATGTTTTTGGAGGATGATCTGTCGGACGGAATCATTTATCCTCCGGTATTGGGATAAATGTCATCTTATTGATGAATTTTTTCAAGCAGAGCTTCTTGCAATAATTTTGACAGGCTGATGTTGTTTTTTTCAGCTTCTTTTGCAAGCCATGCCGGAATAGAAAGCATTTTCTTCACTGCCCTCGTATCTTTTCTATAAGCATTCATATCGGTATAAATATATGTAACTCTTCCATCTTCAGAAACAATATCATCAATATTTGAGGGTTCGGGTAAGGCGATATTTCTATCAGCAAGGCTGGCAAGATATAGGCCCAAAGCCTCTTCTGCAAGCTCAAGGGTTTCTTCCAGAGTATCTCCATAGGTCTGGCAACCTTCAAGATCGGGAAATTCAACCCAGTAACCATCTTCTTTATGAATAATAGCCGGGTAAACTTTTTTCATGATTTCTCCTTTCATGTTGTAATGAATTACTATATGCCTGTTCTTTTTTTTATAGAATTGAGCAGTCCTGTGGGCAGGTCTTTATTTCCGTGAACCGGGATTGTTTCAGTCCGGGTTCCGTTTTTCATAAATAAAATCCTTTCGGTTGTCGTAGGCGGAAACCCACTGCCCTTGGGCGGTGGGAGGAGCCTTGTAAATCCGTAGCCAT
>CACYCJ010000019.1 GCA_902772925.1 uncultured Lachnospiraceae bacterium | reverse complement strand
GGAGCTCTCTGAAAGACAGGATCAAAAGGTATGTATCCGAAATCGGCCATATCTCGGTTATAGAAATCTGCGTCCGTACCGGTTGAAGGTACATCTGTTACAGTTGCGAAGTCACTCGAAACAGGTAAGTCTTCTTCAATAACATCATCCGAATCAGGAAGTGCATATCCGCCACCCACTATACTCCATCCATTACTTGTATCTGAATGAGCTGCTTTTGTGTCTGTTATTTCTGAAGCGGAAACATACGAAACTCCCGCGAATCCGGCAGAGCCAAAAATAATTCCAAAACTCAAAGCTAAGACCACAATTCGTTTACTGGATTTTATTGTTTTCCGATAATGATGTTTCATCAATAGTATCCTCCTCTCACTACGATAATTCACAATGTTTTCGATATAGATTAAAAAGACGCCACAATCTGTGACGTCATAATTTTTATATGATATAATTGTACCCTTATCACTTTATATTCCTGTCGGCTATCATCCCCCAAAAAACACTGACAAAATTCACAATCAGCTATTATCGGAGTTATATATGGCATTTCGTCACAAAGTTTCTCTTGTTTGCCAAGGTATATAATTATGTTTAAATTTTAGAACATTATGGGCTACGCGTCAACAAAATATCTTAGTTTTTTCCCTGCAACCAAACCCGGTTAACAATCATATAAGACTCAACTCCACCAAAGCTATAACCGTATTCATATCAGGTCTATGTAATACTTACAACATTCTCGTTGCTTATTATGGCGACGGAGAGTGAAACCATGTAATACAATCTATAGTAGTTCCGTTTTGATAAGAAAGCCTAATGGTTTCATTATTCGGCAAATAAAACAACGCATAATCTTCATTAATATCCTGCTCAATCGGATTTAAGGTATTCACCCTATTAATAGCATCCCGATATGGCATCCCATAATAGATTCCATGTATTGTATAATTACATTCCCCTGTTATTCCTATAAATGAAACAATATTCTGACTATTTTCTATATCATCATTTGCGGTCTGCAGATAACCATTGGTATAAGACAAACCACTTGAAGCATGTTGATCGTACATATCCTTGAACATGTTAACAAAATCAAAGAAATCTGTACCCATATATTCTTTTAATTCGATGTAATTATCAGTTGAAGTCGGTGCAGTCTCACCTACAGTTTCATCCTGAATCCCATCCGAAATATAATCATTAAAATTGATAAATGAAATCTGAACTTCTTTAGATGTTTGAGCATTTATGTAACTCTGTGCCTCGGCATAGGTTGTACTTTGAAAATCCGGATAAGACGCATTTTCATCTGTTGTATAAAACCAAAATCTATCATCCTCATAGGATGCATTATCATAAGATCCGTCGCCTTCATCATATAAAACATCTGCTGCATCATAAACATAGCTTTCTTTTAAAGCTACTTCTGTTCCGGCATTGTTTATCATCAACCTTTCATTGGTGCTAAAACCGGCTCCGTCAGACCCGTGTGCAAAAAACGAATTATCAGATAAAAGCTTTACCGAATATCTCTCCATAGCTGTAATAAGATTTATATATTTTCCATCATTAATCGTAAATACCGCTTCTACCCTGCTCCCGTCATCCTCTAGAAGTCCGATAATAAGCTCGTCTACGCCATCGCCGGTTATATCATCAAATGCATAACCATGCTTAACTCTCCCTCCGCGCACAGCCATATCTGAAACCCCATCACCATATTTATCGCAGAACTCCTGAGTGTAATCATCACCCTTTTCAAAAGAATCATACAGAATGCAATAATCATCCAACAATTCTCTGTATAATTCAGTTGAATCTGTTTGAGCATTTTCTTCAGTTGTTTCTCCTGTAGTATCTTTAGTCTTTACCAAAGCATTTTCGGTTGTTTTTTCAGTTTTCTCATCAGTTGTACCATCAGTCGTTTCAGTAGTTTCTTCAATAGTCTTTTCAACACTTACGGAATCAACAGAATTTGTCGTTTTGTCATAGAAGCCTTTTTTACCGCATCCCGGCAAAGTGTTTATAATCATAAATAACCCAATTATCAAAGCCATTGGCCTTAGAGTATAGTTTTTTATTTTGATCATAATATTATCCTCTATTCGGTTTTTCATGCATTTTTTCCTCGTTTGTTTAATGCAATAGAATAATCTTCGGAAAACACAATCATGACCTCAGAAATTATATCCCTGAGGTCATGATTATTAAAACTATTGTCACTTCATTCCATACCAAGCGGTCCCTTCATACCTCCAGCCGGCTGATACGAGGTTGTTTTTTTCTGAAACGCTTGTTGTATAATGATGCGAACCTGCCTGTGCATTCGGATTGTAAAGCCTATGAAGTGCAGTTCCCTTGCTGTCATCCGAGTACCATCCTATGCCTTCATCTTTCCAACCCACCATTATAAGATTGTCTCTTTCTGTTTCACTCGTTGTATAATGGTGATCACCTGCATTTGGATTATAAACCCTATAAACCGGGGTTCCGGACATTTCCGGTGCAATCCATGCTATTCCTTCATTTTTCCATCCGGCGGCTACTATATTGTTTATTTCAGACTGATTACTTGAATAGAAATGCTCTCCGGAATTGGGATTATATAGTCTATACATTTTTATCTTTAACTTTCGCCTGGTATAAATATCACTGGTATCAACTATTCTAACTCTAGATTTCCCTGCTTTATTATAGTATGTCGCAGGTAGTTTTATAGCATCAATGTCTGCTTGTGGAAGCTTCTTAGGAGTTTTAATAGTTTCAAGATTATAACATTTATCAAAAATGTCACTATCTGTATTAAAATCATGAAATTTAACCTTACTCATATCAAAACTGCTAATGTCAATAGTTTGAAGAGAATCACACGTCCAAAATATTCCGGCCATGTCCTTAACATTTCTTGTATCAAAACTACTAAGATCAAGCTTCTGCAAAGATTTACATGCTCTGAACATCAGCATCATACTCGTCACATTACTTGTATTAAATCTGCTTAAATCTAATTCTTGAAGAGACTCACAAGCTTCAAACATTACCATCATGTTTGTTACATTACTTGTATTAAAACTGCTTAAATTTATATCACGAAGTTGAGAGCATAAATCAAACATAAAGCTCATATTCTTAACTTTTCCGGTATTAAAACTGCTGAGATCTAAATGTTTCAGCTTGCTACAACTTTCAAACATTGCCTCCATACTTGTAACATTTCGAGTATCAAAATTACTAAGATCAATTTCTGTTATAGCCGATCCGGAAAACATCGATTTCATGCTTTTAATCGTTTTTGTATCAAAATTACTCAAATCAATTTTTTTCAGATTTCCGTTCATTCCAAACATATAATCTGCATTTGTAAGTCCACTTCCCGAAACCTTGGCTGAAATAATAGACTTTCCATAATTACAGTCACCATTCTCTTCATAAACCCAAGGCCAAAAAACACTTGTACCATCCTTTGGGTTGTATTTCCCCGGAACATAGCTCAAATCCCCTGTTATCTTAACATCAAGGAAACCATCATCATAAAGTATCCAGGAAACACCACCGTCAACTCCTTTACGAATCACCGTCTTATTCAGATTTTCTTCATCCTCCGAAATATCTATCACAGCTGTATCAGTCTCGGAAGAAATCTCAGCAGCATTTAATCTTGAACTTATATTTGGCATCCCGATATTTGAAAGTGTTATCATCATTAATAATGACACCAGAAACACATTTATACGTTTGTTCATTCTCTTTGCTAGTATCACAGTTGGTCTCCTTTTAGCTATAATATAACGATTCTTTACCGCTTTATCACCATGTTTTTAATTTCAAACTACGTAATTCAATTGACACTTCATCTACACCGTAATAACAACAATCACTTCAATCCATACCAGGCTATTCCTTCATATTTCCAACCGGAACGTACAAGATTATTTCTCTCTGATCTACTGGTCGTATAATGATGTGACCCTGCAAATGCATTTGGATTATATAATCTAAAAAGTGCCACTCCTCTGTTATCATCAGAATACCATCCGACACCTTCATAGCTCCAACCTACACTTACAAGACTATTTCTTTCTGTTACGCTGGTAGTATAATGATGATCTCCGGAATTGGGATTATATAACCTGTAAACCGAAGTATTAGATTTCTTGGGTGCTTTCCACGCAATCCCCTCATAATACCAACCGTATATTTCCAATTCATCTCTCTCAGCAGCTGACGCTGTATAAAAATGTTCGCCGGAATTAGGATTATATAATCTATACATATTGATTGATTTAGCTGTCGGCTTATCCGGTACCGGGTCATCCGGTTTACTTGAAGGAACTGAATATTTAAACTTATATAACAGTACTTCACAATAATTGTAACACGAAGCAGAAATATAGTATGTGCCCTTATTCAATGTAATAGTGTGATTTTTTTTAACCTCATCATAATAATAAAGTAATGTATCACGCCATATTTCATTTCCATTTTTGTCATATATTATAAAATATGCTGACTCCAGATTTGCTGATACTGATAAATTAATTTTTGTTTTTTTGTTTAATACTATCTTAAAGTAATCGCGGTTATCGTCCTGTGACCATACACCATTTTCGTGTTTTAACACTCCACTATAAAGCTTGCCCGCAACTGCTTTTTTGGCTGTAGACATATTATCATATCTGTCATTATATGATTCTTTATATGTCTCATTTAAAGGTTTATAATCAAATCTCATATTTAGCTTCTTAGTTCCTGTATAGCCGCCTTTATAATCTTTATGTAATACATAATATGTACCGGCCAAAAGATAGAAATCACGATTTCTGAGTGTACAATGACCCAAATTACTGTTATATAAAACCTGATCAAACTTTACTTCAGACACCATATCTTCTTCATATATGTATACCCACGAATAACGATCATCAACAAAATAATCTGCATTTATGGTTAGTTTTCCTGTTTGGGGAATCGTAAACTTATACCATTTAACCTCATCTGCTTCCAAATAATCTGTATAAGTTTTTCCAAACGTTACATTAGTATAATCACCTTCAGAATCTTGAAGATAAAAATACGCATCATCTCGGTGTATTATATTTGAATCAAGAGATTCTCCGGTGAAATAAACGGCACTAATTTTGTATTTTCCAACCGGACAATTTGATTTTGATAATTGTAAGGTAAAGCCTCCATTCATCCCACCACTATTTGAATCCACGTAGTAATTCCGGTTGCTTAAAGCACCAACATTGTAGCCGTTTGGATCATAAATTAATATATTAAAATAATATGATGAATACCCGTTTTTATAATTATAATAATTGAAATTATATGACTCACCTCTTATTAATACTTTGTTTTCTATGAATGACATATCTGTAACTGGATATCCGTAGTTTTCCTCTCCTTCTTCATTATCAACACCTCTGACATCCGTATCTGTAGCAAAAAAAATCCCTTTATCTTCAATTATAGAAGTCGCTTCTTCAGCTTTAGTTCTTAAACTGAATTGAGTACTTAAAAGAATACAACTATATACCAATAAAAGTGTCACCGTTCTACAAACTGATCCCGATAGTTTCATACTAATCCTCCTCGTGTAATAATACTTTTGTTAAATAAAAATATCTTGATCATATAACAATTTATGCAAACTATTCACATTTAGAATTAATCACATTTTGCCAAAATCTTAGCCCATATTGTTCTATATGTCAACAATCAATTATTTCTAATTTAAAATATCAATCAACCACCTACTTTAAGCTAGATTTCAATGTTGTATTAGTATATTATTCACAAACATTATATAGTCCAAGGGTGTTTATGGAAATTTATGAAAATATCAGAAATTTAAGAGAAGATAATGATCTTACCCAGACCGATGTTGCCAAAATCCTTCACATTTCCCAACGTGCCTATTCTCATTATGAAACCGGTTCCCGTGAAATACCAATTCCCTTTCTGATTGAGCTTTCCAAATACTATAATGTCAGCATCGACTATCTTTTAGGGCAAACAAAGATCAAAAAGAGATATCCTGCTAAATGATCATTTCATGCTGATTCGATTATTGGCTTTGCATGTCAGTAAGCGGTATATATTTCGTGAATGGTATTTGTCCTCTTTCTTTTAGAATAATACTGTTAAGGTGTAGTTTTACATTTTTCATATATTCAACAAAGAGATGCACTCATATTAACACGGTAATAAACTCTTTTAGCACAGCGGATAAATATTTTGTGATAAGGCCGAATCCGGTTTTTCCGTCGAGAAGTTATATGCTATCAACAAGAAGCACATATAAACATCAGGCTTTCATTTGCCATGGTTTACCACTTGCTTTCATTCTACAAAACAATTCCCGAAAGTGATTATTAAAATCAATTCCGGGAATTGTCTTTTGAACCGCAAGCCTGTTTTGTATTTTTCGACTATTTTGTTTTGGTTTTTTCGACTCATGTCCCCCGACATGCATCAGGCAATCACTCCGGAAATTTAAATGACTTCACAAACTCACCGACCATTTCGTCGCAT
>CACYCJ010000018.1 GCA_902772925.1 uncultured Lachnospiraceae bacterium | reverse complement strand
TTATGCCGAATTCAGAGCTTTATGAGAATATTCAGGGAACCGTTACGAATTTCTATTCAACAAGTAAGATTGCAAATTATACATTTGATAATGTGACGGTTGATAATTTCATTCAGTATACCGATAACTGTTACTCCTGTGATATCTACTACGATCTGAATGTTACATTCAATACCGCAGGTTATGAGCCTCAGAACGAGGGATCGAACATGACATGGGTATTCGTGGAGAAAGACGGTAAGTGGTATCTGACTGATACACTCATTAAGGGTACTGTTAAGGAATAATAAATATTTTGATATGAAGAAAATGATTGAAATAATACTTATCGTAATCGGAATATTAATGTTTATATATGGCGTTGTTGTCGGATTGTCTTTTTCCGGCAACAATGCTTTTTATTTGGCTTGGATTTTTGCCGGGATTATGATAGCTGCAGCAGGCGTGATTCTGAAGCTGTTTGATATACCCAAGCCTGTGCTTTGGATAGTGGGCGGTCTTGTAGGCGCATTCGTACTTTTTATGATCGTAATGTCGATTTATCTTCTCGGCGCTTTCGGTTATAAGGGTGATAAAGGCGCTGATTACTGTCTTATTCTCGGCGCTCATGTGAGAAGTGACGGACCTTCAAAGGCTCTTCGTTACAGACTGAATGCAGGTTACGATTATCTTATGGAAAATCCCGACACTATATGTATAGTTTCCGGCGGACAGGGTGAAAATGAACCGGAAAGCGAAGCATCTGCTATGAAAAAATATCTTGTGGATAAGGGGATAAATCCGGACAGGATAATCATGGAGGATAAATCTACAAGCACAAAGGAAAATATGCTCTTTTCAAAGGAACTCATGAAAGAAGACAGTAAGGTTGCAATCGTCACCAATAATTTCCATGTACGCCGCGCCGTAAGTCTTGCCGTGGCAAACGGCTACAAGGATGTCAGCGGAGTAGCAGCCGGAACGGATGCATTCTTTGTCCCTTTCTATCTGAGCAGGGAATCAATCGCATTGGTTAAAGAATTGCTGTCAGGTAATTTGTGACATTTTATTGAAATGAATTTAATCATTTAATAGGAGGTTTTCATAGGAAGCTGAATATTTATGGCAAAAACACAGCCTATATGAGTACATAGGTTTTCGTGCTGATAACGGTGCGCTGTATCTTGATTCTATTTCTATCGACTGGGTTCAGGACACAGTACCGGTGTGATTTTAATAGTACACATTACTAATTATCAGGGGATGCTTCAAATGATAAGTAGTCATTGATCTCTTATTGAATAAGGGATTTTTGAAATAAAAAATACAAAATAAAAGAGGTGTAATAATGCTTGAATTAAAAGACATAACTAAAAGCTACAAAATCGGTGAAACAAAGCAACAGGTTTTAAAGGGTATTGATATCAAATTCAGAAAAAATGAATTTACTTCAATTCTCGGAACGTCAGGTTCCGGTAAAACAACATTGCTTAACATTATAGGTGGTCTTGATATTTATGATGACGGAGAACTGATCATCGACGGTACCTCTACAAAGGAGTACAAGGATAGAGATTGGGACACATACAGAAATTACAGAGTTGGATTTATATTCCAGTCTTATAATCTTATAATGCATCAGTCTGTGCTTCAAAATGTTGAAATGGCACTGACATTATCCGGTGTTTCGAAGGCTGAAAGAAAGGATAAAGCTATTGAAGCACTAAAGAAAGTAGGACTTGAAGAACATATAGATAAGAAACCAAATCAGTTATCAGGCGGACAGATGCAGAGAGTTGCAATAGCAAGAGCTCTTGTGAATAATCCGGAGATAATACTGGCAGACGAGCCGACAGGTGCGCTTGATTCCAAGACCAGTGTGCAGATAATGGATCTGCTAAAAGAAATTGCAGGAGATAAGCTTGTTATCATGGTTACCCATAACCCTGATCTTGCCAAGCAGTATTCTTCAAGAATTATTGAGCTTAAGGATGGTATCATAATAAATGACAGCGATCCGTTTACCGGTGATGAAGAAGTGGTTGAAAGAGCCACAACTAAGACGTCTATGTCATTTATGACGGCACTGTCTTTATCCTTTAATAACCTGCTTACAAAAAAAGGCAGAACATTTATGACTGCATTTGCCGGTTCTATAGGTATTATAGGTATAGCCCTGATTCTTTCACTTTCAAATGGTGTTAATAATCTGGCTAAATCAATGGAAAGAGATTCCATGTCAGATTATCCTATAACGATTGAGAAAGTCAGCTACGACCTTATTGGTGCGCTTACAACAGGTTTTGAAGATAAAACTACAGATCAAAAGGTTGAAGAAGGAAAGCTTGTTTCGGATGATGATATAGTTAAGAATGCTGTAGTGGATCCTGATAAGGGATTGGTTAAAGAGAATAATCTCGTAGAATTCAAAAAGTATATTGAATCTCATGATGAATTCAGTAATAACTGTGCTTTAATCAAATATACATATGCTATGGATTTACAAGTTTATTCAAAAGATTATAAAAAGTTATATCCTAATTCTATAGTAGAAGATAGTGATGCTTTTATTGAGATAAATACCGACTCAAGCAAATATAAAGTGCTGGCAGGCAAGCTTCCTGAAAATCCTAATGAGATGGTACTTGTTGTCGGCACTGACAGAACGGTAGATGATTCGACTCTTTATTGCATTGGAATAAAGGATACTGATGTGTTACAGCAGGATCTTGAAAAGATAAAAAAAGATAAGAACTATACTGTCGAAAGCACAACTTATTCGTACGATGATTTATTGAATAAAGAGTATAAAGTGATTCTTAATACTGATTATTATGATGAAGAAGACGGAAAATATGTTGATAGATCTGATGATTTAGATTACATGAAATCTAAGATTGATAATGGTATAGATGTCAAAATTGTAGGTATTGTTGAGGGGGAGGATGTAACCGGCAGCGCTGTTGGTTATTCGCATGATCTTACTTTGCAGATAATTGATGCAATCAGAAATACATCTATTTATCAGAAGCAGATAAACAATAAAGAAATAAATGTTATAACAGGTAAAAAATTTGATGGTGTCATTGACACTTATGAAGGTTTGTGTAAGTCTCTCGGATTATATGAAGAAGGAAATCCTTCATCAATAAGCTTATATCCCAAGGATTATGATTCAAAGAATAACATTGAAAAACTCATTAAAGAGTATAACGATGAAGTAAAAAAGAATGGAAATGAGGATCTTGAAATCAAGTATTCCGACATGATGAAGAGTATTGTAGGTGGAGCAACCAAGATAATAGATGGTATCTCTTATGTACTTATAGCGTTTGTGGCTATAAGCCTTATAGTTTCATCAATCATGATAGCTATTATCACATATATCAGTGTACTTGAAAGAACAAAAGAAATAGGTATTCTCAGAGCTATAGGAGCATCCAAAAAGGATGTCAGAAGAGTATTCACCGCAGAAACTGTTATAGAAGGCTTCATTTCCGGTATCCTCGGTGTAGGGCTGGCTTTGCTTCTTACAATCCCGATAAATATATTAACCCGTCTGTTTGCAAATATTGATAAAGTTGCAGTTATGCCTATAGGAGCAGCTATAATTCTTGTTTTACTGAGTGTATTGTTAAATGTACTTGCCGGCAGCAGACCTGCACGAATGGCAGCAAAGAAAGACCCTGTGGAAGCACTCAGATCTGAATAATCTGTTACGATGGAAGAGCAAAGCTTAGTAAAGCTTACTTTGCATACCGAATTGTGGATTGGTATTCGGATTTAAGCATTGCTTTTTTATGTCCCGCATTTGCTCGGAGCAGGTTATAAAAGGCGGTTGATTTTATATCATAATCCCGGCACAGCTTTTCGCCTTTTGTATCGGGACGGTAATCGGCCTTTTTTGTTATGAGTTTGATGCCGGAGGTGCAGTCGATTTTGTTGAGCAGCTCAGCCCCGGCGCTGCTTATCCCGAGGATGTTGGCGTAATACGGGTAGGCAGAATCAATGCTTAAGAATTCTTCTGTGGTAAGACCTGATATTATATTCAGAAGTGCTCTTGAAACAGCGGTATATGTTATGTCCTTCGTTTTTAGATTAGAAAGCATTTCATTTCTTGATGAGCTGTTATCAAGTTTTTTAATCTTATTCAGAAGCGGAAGCGGAATGTCTCGTAAATCCGGTTTGTTTTTTTCGAATATCAGATTGCTGCTTATATACGGTGACAGAAGCTCGGGCGTAACGGGTTTATCGATATATCCGTCAGCTTTTAACGCTTCGAATCCGAGAAGTTTGTCTTTATAGCTTTTTTCAGCCGCGCCTTCATATACAGCCTGTCTTATGGAAATAGCAGAAGTGATCTCTTCACTCAGGAATGTGTCATTGTGATCCGAGATTTTTCTGAGTATGGGGATGGGCTTTATGCCGGATTTTATCTGCTTCAATGAAATACAGTATTCAATCCCGAGATTATTGTTTGATCCTGACATGAATGAATCTATGTCAAGATTCAAAGTGCGGGAGATTGCTTCATTTCTTGCTTTCGGATAAGAAGCACCATTTTTAAGCTTTTCTTTTAAAAATTTTTTATATTCATCTGTTTCCGCATAAAGTATTGATGATACTTTGTCAAATAAAGCTGCATCATCGGATTCGGAACCAAAGAAAAGCGTATCTATAACTTTGAGCGAATCCATTAATTTTACGCCGCCTGAAGCAAATGTTCCGGCATTTGAACAGGCATATACAAAGGGCATTTCTATCACAAGATCAGCTCCGTTTCTTATAGCTGTTTCTGCACGGGTGTATTTATCTGCAATGGCGGGTTCTCCTCTTTGGGTGAAGCAGCCGCTCATCACAACAACTATTGCTTCGGGAGAGAAAAGACGTCGAATTTCATTTAACTGATAAAGATGACCTTTATGAAAAGGATTATATTCTGCTATTATACCTGCTATCATGTGAAGCTCCTGTAAAGATTGATTTCGTATTACTCAGAATAACGGTAAATCTACAGAAAAGCAAGTGTTTGAAGCATTTTTAATTTGCGTAAAAATCCTGATCCGACGGTCAAAAACTTATAGTCTAAAAATGAAGTTTATGTTATAATCAGTCACGGCTGTCGTCCGAGGGATTGTTTATCATAAGATGATATTTTTCAATCCGGCAGCCGATTGTAAAACAGCTTATTTCCTGTGGCTTTTACTGTAGGATGAGCATTTGAGAAAAATATATATCAATGATTCTATGGAGGTAATTATGGTTAACGAAGATAAGATAAAAGCCCTTGATGCGGCATTATCGCAGATAGAGAAGCAGTTCGGTAAGGGTTCGGTCATGAAGCTCGGTGATAAAGGTGCAAACTTAAGCATCGAAGCTGTTCCTACGGGTTCACTCAGCCTTGATATGGCACTCGGTATAGGTGGTCTTCCCAAGGGTAGAGTTATAGAGATTTACGGCCCCGAGTCCAGTGGTAAGACTACGGTTGCACTTCATGTTGTTGCCGAGGTCCAGAAGCAGGGGGGTATCGCCGGCTTTATCGACGCAGAGCATGCGCTTGATCCCGTGTATGCAAAGAATATCGGTGTCGATATAGACAATTTATATATTTCACAGCCGGATAACGGTGAGCAGGCTCTTGAGATTACAGAAACAATGGTACGCTCCGGAGCAGTTGATGTTATCATTGTAGACTCTGTTGCGGCTCTTGTTCCCAAGGCTGAGATAGACGGCGAAATGGGCGATTCTCATGTAGGTCTTCATGCAAGACTTATGTCGCAGGCACTTCGTAAGCTTACGGCAGCTATCAGCAGAACAAACTGTATCGTTATATTTATAAATCAGCTTCGTGAGAAGGTCGGCGTTATGTTCGGAAATCCCGAGACTACGACCGGTGGTCGTGCTCTTAAGTTCTATGCATCCGTTCGTCTGGATGTCAGAAGGATCGAAACACTTAAGGCCGGCGGTGAGGTTATCGGCAACAGGACAAGAGTTAAGATCGTAAAGAATAAGGTGGCTCCTCCATTCAGAGAGGCCGAATTTGATATTATGTTCGGTAAGGGTATTTCCAAGTCAGGTG
>CACYCJ010000017.1 GCA_902772925.1 uncultured Lachnospiraceae bacterium | reverse complement strand
TCGAACGCGCGGCTGTTGAGGTGCTGTAATGTTAGAAGAATTAAAACAGAAGGTATATGAAGCAAATATGTTACTGCCGAAATACGGTCTTGTTACATTCACCTGGGGCAATGTGAGTGCCATAGACAGGGAATCGGGGCTGTTTGTAATCAAACCGAGCGGCGTTGATTACGATGTGATGAAGCCGGAAGATATGGTGGTAATGGATCTTGACGGAAATCGGGTTGAAGGAAGGCTGAACCCTTCCTCCGATACACCTACTCATCTTGAGCTTTATAAGGGCTTTCCGGATATAGGCGGCGTGGTGCATACACATTCCACCTACGCAACAAGCTTTGCTCAGTCGGGAAGAGACATTCCCTGCTACGGTACCACTCATGCGGACTACTTCTACGGAAGCATTCCCTGTGTAAGGTGTCTTACCAAAGATGAGATCGATGAAGCTTATGAGCTTAATACGGGCAAGCTTATAGTAAACGAGTTCAAGCGACTGGACAGAGATCCCGAGGCAGTACCCGGGGTGCTTTGCAAGAATCACGGTCCCTTCGTGTGGGGTAAGGATGCTATGAATGCTGTCCACAATGCGGTTGTTCTCGAGGAGGTTGCAAAGATGGCTCTCTTCACCGAGCAGATCAACCGTGAGGTTGAACCGGCGCCGCAGGAGCTTCAGGATAAGCATTATTTCAGAAAACACGGCGCAAATGCATATTACGGGCAGAAATAGTATTGTATAGTTTGGAAACCGGATCAGGAGAATCAGTATGAACGAAATTGAACTTAAGAAAACAGCCAATGACATAAGGATCGGTATCGTGACTGCAGTGCATTCAGCTAAGGCCGGACATCCCGGCGGATCGCTTTCGGCAGCAGATATAATGACTTATCTTTACTTTGAAGAACTGAACATCAATCCCGAAGATCCGAAGAAGGAAGACAGAGACCGCTTCGTGCTTTCGAAGGGGCATGTGGCTCCGGCGCTTTATTCGGCGCTTGCTCACAGAGGATTTTTTCCCGTGGAGGAGCTTAAGACCTTGAGAAAGCTGGGATCAAGACTTCAAGGTCATCCCTGCATGCAGGAAACTCCCGGCGTGGATATGTCCTCCGGTTCCCTCGGACAGGGACTATCGGCTGCCTGCGGAATGGCGCTTTCAGCAAAGCTTCAGAATAAGGCTTACAGAGTTTATGCGCTTCTCGGTGACGGCGAGATTCAGGAAGGACAGATATGGGAGGCAGCGATGTTCGCAGGTCACAGAAAGCTTGATAACCTTTGTGTGATCGTGGACAACAACGGACTTCAGATCGACGGAAAGATCGAGGACGTTTGTTCACCCTATCCGATAGCTGATAAGTTCAGAGCCTTCAACTTCAATGTGATAGAGATTGACGGTCATGATTTCAAGCAGATCGAAGACGCATTTAAGAAGGCAAAGGAGACAAAAGGTATGCCTACGGCGATAATCGCTAAGACGGTAAAGGGCAAGGGAGTGTCATTTATGGAAAATGAAGCTTCCTGGCACGGAAAAGCTCCAAGTGATGACGAGTTTGCCGTTGCGATCGAAGATTTGGAAAGGATAGGTAGAGAATATGTCGGATAAGAAAATAGCCACAAGAGAAAGCTACGGCAATGCATTGGTTGAGCTGGGCAATGTAAACGATAAGGTTTATGTGCTGGATGCCGACCTTGCCGGGGCAACAAAAACGGGAATTTTTAAGAAAGCATTTCCGGACAGACATATCGACTGCGGAATCGCCGAAGCAAATATGATGGGTATTGCGGCAGGTCTTTCCACTACGGGTATCATTCCTTTCTGTTCTTCATTTGCAATGTTCGCTGCAGGGCGTGCATTTGAGCAGGTTAGAAATTCAATCGGTTATCCTCACCTCAATGTGAAGATCGGTGCGACTCACGCAGGCATCACCGTCGGTGAAGACGGAGCTTCGCATCAGTGTAATGAGGATATTGCATTAATGAGGACCATTCCCGGAATGGTAGTTATCAGCCCTTCGGATGATATCGAAGCGAGGGCGTGCGTAATGGCTGCGGCTGAGTACGAAGGCCCCGTCTATATGAGATTCGGAAGAAGCGCGGTTCCCGTTATCAACGATAATCCCGATTATAAATTCGAGATCGGCAAGGGCGTTCTTTTGAAGGAAGGCAAGGATGTTACAATCATTGCGACAGGCGTTCTGGTATGTGAGGCACTGGAAGCTGCCAAGGCTCTCGCTGAGAGCGGTATCGATGCCGAGGTTATAAATATCCATACCATCAAGCCCCTTGATACGGAGCTGGTGCTTGCTTCGGCTAAAAAGACCGGAAAGGTTGTGACTGTCGAGGAGCATTCAATTATCGGCGGACTCGGAAGCGCGGTTGCCGATGTTCTTGCGGAGAGCGGCGCAGCCACATTAAAGAAGATCGGTGTTCAGGACAGATTCGGTGAATCGGGACCTGCAGCCGAGCTGCTTCATAAATTTAAGCTTGATGCTGAGGGAATCATAGAGGGTGTAAAGGGATTCCTGGCATAGATAGAGAAGATTTTAACAGTGTAGTAAAAATGGGAGGCAACAAAATTATGATTAATATTCCTAAGATAAAACTTGGTATAGTAGCAGTGAGCCGTGACTGTTTTCCCGAACCTCTTTCGGTAAACAGAAGAAAGGCTTTGGTTGAAGCTTATAAAGCTAATTATGATATAGACGATATTTATGAGTGTCCTATATGTATAGTTGAGAGTGAGATCCATATGGTTCAGGCTCTTGCGGATATCAGGAAGGCCGGATGTAATGCTCTTTGCGTTTATCTCGGAAACTTCGGACCGGAAATTTCCGAAACTCTCCTTGCGAAGCATTTTGCGGGACCTAAAATGTTCTGCGCGGCAGCAGAGGAGACGCAGACCGATCTTTGCGGAGGAAGAGGAGACGCATTTTGCGGTATGCTCAATGCCAGCTATAATTTAAGACTTCGTAACATTGGAGCATACATTCCCGAATATCCCGTCGGCGATGCTGAGGAATGTGCAAAGATGATCAACGATTTCATTCCCGTAGCAAGAGCTATCCTTGCTCTTTCCAAGCTGAAGATCATATCCTTCGGACCCAGACCGCTTAACTTCCTTGCTTGTAATGCACCCATCAAGCCGCTCTATAATCTCGGCGTTGAGATTGAGGAGAATTCGGAGCTTGATCTTTTCGAAGCATTCAATAAGCATGCAGGGGATGCCCGCATTCCCGAGGTTGTTGCGGATATGGAAAAGGAGCTCGGCGCAGGCAACAAGAAGCCCGAGGTTCTGTCGAAGCTTGCCCAGTATGAGCTTACTCTTCTTGACTGGGTTGACGAGCACAGGGGCTACAGGGATTATGTTGCGATCGCCGGAAAATGCTGGCCTGCATTCCAGACTCAGTTCGGCTTCGTTCCCTGCTATGTTAACAGCCGTCTTACAGGCCGCGGAATTCCCGTTTCCTGCGAGGTTGACATTTACGGATGCTTAAGTGAGTTTATCGGAACCTGTATTTCACAGGATGCGGTTACTCTTCTTGATATCAATAATTCGGTTCCCAAGGATATGTATAAAGAATCCATCGAAGGGAAATTTGATTATAAGCAGACAGATACATTTATGGGATTCCATTGCGGAAATACCTGCTCAACTAAGCTGACCTCCCACGAGATGAAGTATCAGATGATCATGGCCAGAGCACTTCCGATCGAGGTTACGAACGGAACACTGGAGGGTGACATTATTCCCGGTGATATTACATTCTTCAGGCTCCAGTCAACGGCTGATACCAAGCTCAGAGCTTATGTTGCAGAAGGTGAGGTTCTTCCCGTAGCGACCAGATCATTCGGCGGGATCGGCGTTTTCGCGATAAATGAAATGGGAAGGTTCTATCGTCACGTACTGATCGAAAAGAACTTCCCTCATCATGGCGCGGTAGCATTCGGCCATTACGGCAAGGCACTCTATGAGGTATTTAAATACATCGGAGTTCCCACCGAGGATATCGACTACAATCAGCCGGCTTCGATGCGCTACCCGACAGAGAATCCCTTCAAGTAGTTTGAGATAGTAATACATACGGCGGTTTATAATGTAAATATAAACCGCCGTCAGAATGTAGACAAAGCCGGTTGTGGTAAATCACACCGGTTTTTTTGCTTCGCAATGCAAAAAGCAATAAATTCAGTGGAAAACAGGAGGAATTATTGCTTTTTTAAGGCGCCGGGCAGTATACAAATGTGCGAGTCATGTTCACTTGAAAATCACAGTCATATATAGTACATATAATGATATAAATGATATAAAGGAAAGCGGAAATATGATGATGAATAAAAATATAGTTTTGATCGGCATGCCGACATCCGGAAAAAGTACCGTAGGTGTAATACTTGCTAAAATCCTGGGGATGGACTTTGTTGATACGGATATCGTAATCCAAAAACGGGAAGGGCTCAGGCTGAAGCAGATAATAGATGAGAGGGGCGTGGACGGGTTCTTAAAAGCGGAGGAGCAGGCTCTTTTGAATCTGAATGTACGAAATACCGTGATAGCAACGGGCGGAAGTGCGGTTTACAGCAAAGCGGCTATGACACATTTGGGCGAAGGCTCGGTGATCGTTTATCTTCAGGTCGAGCGGGAAGAGCTCAGCAGGCGTCTGAAGGATGTGAAGGAACGCGGAGTTGTACTTCGACCCGGCGAAAGCATTGAAGAAATGTACAGTGCTCGAACGAAGCTGTATCGTGAGTTTGCGGATATCACCATAGCCGAAGCAGGGTATTCGATAGAGGATACGGTGCAGGCTGTTCGAATTGCACTTGAAGGGTGAAAAGTAATACATTTATAGAAAGGCGGTTATCATGAACAATATCAGAATTGGAAAAGAAACTCTGAGGATAACGGCAGAGAGAAGGTATAATGCATTCGGGAAAGATATTTTGCTTCCTGATATTGATCTTAG
>CACYCJ010000016.1 GCA_902772925.1 uncultured Lachnospiraceae bacterium | reverse complement strand
TGACCACCTCATGATGATACGCAACTATGCAAAGAAACCAAGCGGTCTCTTTGCCAGAATGGAAGCTAAGGTGGCTGCCTTCACTATGTTGCAATATATCAATCTTCTCAATCACAGGCCTATAGGGCAAGTTAAGTATGCATTATTTTAATTCATCCAACAGGTACTTATATGAAATTTACATATTCAATAATTATTCCTCACAAGAATACCCCAAAACTACTTCAACGCTGCTTGGACTCAATTCCACAGCGTGAAGATTTGGAAGTGATTGTCATTGACGACAATAGCGATCCAGAGATTGTTGACTTTGATAATTTCCCTGGAAAAGACCGGCAAGACACAACTATCATCTTTGACAAGTGTGGAAAAGGAGCTGGTCGTGCCAGAAATGTCGGTCTTGAGCATGTCAAAGGTAAATGGCTCCTTTTTGCTGATGCGGATGATTATTTCTATCCTGAAGCTTTTTTTGAATTGGACAAATTAAAAGACTCTGATTATGATATTGTCTATTTCTATTGCAATAGCCGAGATGGCAAGACTGGGGAACTCATTCCAGACAGGGGACCCTATATTAAGAGGGGCATAGACACTTTAGACTATGATCTTTTAAGATATAAGTCATATTCTCCTTGGGGGAAACTCATAAAAAGGAAGTTGGTTTATCTGAATCATCTGACGTTTGATGAAGTCATAGCGAGTAATGATGTGATGTTTTCAACAAAAGCTGGTCATTATGCAAAAAAAATATCAACTATCTCAACACCTCTTTACTGCACTACTAAAAATGAGTGGTCGCTTGTGTATTCTCCTGACATAAACAAAATAAAGTCCCGCATTAAAGTAGCATCAAGATTAAACGATTTCCTGTACCAACACAGGTTACAGCGTTACCGACAATATGGCATAAAGTGGATCTATTACTTTTTCCCAAAACACCCATTATTATTGATGTGGGCAATTTTTAAATTAAGGTATAAAGGAGATAATATCCTGTATCTTCGTATGCTAAAACGTGGCCTTTCAAATAAAATACGCACTCTAAATAATTCTAAAAAATACAGATTGAGTAAAGATTAATCATGAAATACGTGGGTTCATAAACTATATGGAGCCATACATGGTCTTTGGTCACGGATATTTGGACGCTCTTAAAAATGTTATAGTTGAGAAATAGAAATTGTTGATTATCGTATTAATCATGAAAATTACATCTAAATCATTTCTGGTGTTCATTTTATCATTGTATACATTTTCATCATGTTCATCTGAACAGCTTGATGACAATTTAGAAATTACAATTGAAGAACAAAGTAAAGATTCTATTAATTCGTTTACAAAACTCGATTACTATTTTCGTCTATATCAAGGGGGCAAATCTACACAGGGTGGGGCAATATATGATGTTTTTCTTTTTCAGGCTTCTACTAGTTCTGAATTGCATGTATACAACTTTGAAGAAAAGAAGTACATTACAACAATTAAATTACCCGATTTTGGACATGCCGACACTATGTGCTTTGGCGTAGAAAAAATTAATGAAGACGATGAATTTCCTGCACTATACATTAGTGGCTCGAATGTTTACAAACCAGGTGAAAAAGGAAATATTTATGTTTATCGCATTTTTAGGAATTTAGATGAACAGGATGTAGAGAAATGGAAGGGAGAGTTGTGCCAACATATAAAGACACCCGATGTTGCAGTTGTTGGTAATTATCCCGATGTGGTAATTGACCCTAAGAACAATTGTATGTGGATGATGGGATGGTTCTCGCAAATGGAATTTAACTATAATGATGGAAGCGGTTGCACAAACATTTTCTCGAAATTTCAAATACCTTCCATAACAGACGGAATAAAAGACAAAAATGGTGTCTATCAGTTCACAATGACCGATGAAAGCAGATTGTCCTATTTTATGACATACGATATCCATGCCATTCAACAAGGGTTATGTTTCTACAATGGGATTATAATCAGTCCTTATGGTAAACCTAGTGTTGGATATAAGGGTATTGATTTCATAGATGTCAACAAGCAACAGGTGTTTGCAAATATAAACTTGGCTGGATCCATATTATATGAGGCAGAGGCCGCTGTTGTCGTTAATAACGAATTGTATATCTTAGGTCAGAAAGATTTTGTTTTTAAATGTAATGGAATTAATATGCATAGTTTTTTCAAGCAAGATAATTGACGAACTTGATAATACCGTAAAAACATTTATTCAGATTATTTAACAAATGAACAACACTATACTTTTTACTTATGATTAAAACGCTCATTTATAAATTATTAAGCTTTGTAAAAAAGGCAATAAGTCTTGTCCTGTTTCGTTTATTCTGGTTATTTAAGAAAAAGAATAAGATAGTTGCAACGACAATGAGAGGTCGGAAGTATGGAGATAACCCTAAGTTTATTGTTGAGAAATTGCGAGAGTTGAGACCGGATTTAGATTTTGTATGGTTTTGCAACGAACCATGTACTTACGATTTACCCAAAGGCGTAAAAGCATGTAATTACTACAGTCCCATTCGGAAAATTTATGAATACGCTACAGCTAAAGTGTGGATTAATTCTCATAGGATCGAATCGTATATTCGAAAAAATAATGGTCAACTATTTGTGGAGACTTGGCATGGGGGACTTGGCATCAAGAGAATAGAAAGTGACCAAGTACGAGTGTTGTCTGACTATTCCATCAATGAGATCAACAATACTAGTAGGCTCGCAGATGTGTTCATTTCCAACTCAGATCACCTTACTAATATCTATCGCCATGCTTTCAAGTATAAAGGCCCTGTATTAAAATGCGGATATCCCAAGAATGACATTTTCTTTGGAAATAATGATGAAATACGAAAGAAAGTCAGAGAGTATTTCCATGTTGGAGATGAAGGGAAATTATTAATGTATGCACCGACTTTCCGTGACAGTTTTGAGAGAACAGGCACTATTGATTTTAGTCTGTTTGACATCGATTTTGCCCGTCTAAAGGTATCGCTTACTGTTCGTTTTGGTGGAGAATGGAAAATTATTGTAAAATGGCATCCTGTTATGGCTTCTTACATACGTGATAATAAGATAAACGCACTAGAAGGAGTTATTGATGCAACGGAATACCCTGACATGCAAGAACTGATACTATCTACGGATATACTTATCTCAGATTATAGCAGTTGTCTCTTCGATGCAGCTCTCCGTGAAATTCCTTGTTTTATATTTGCTACTGATTTCGAAGAATACAAAAAAGAGCGAGGCGTATATTATGAGTTGGAAGAATTACCATTCCTCTATGCTAAAGACAATGAGGAACTAATGAAAAATATCAAAGAATATGACCATAATGTATATATACAAAAATGGGAAAGTTTTAAGGGGAAAACCGGTTTAGTAGAAACTGGTCATGCTTCAGAAATCATCGCAAATAAAATAATGGATTTTATTGATGGAAAAAGTGTTGAATGGGATAAATAGTTTATTAAATGAAAAACATAGCAGTAATTTTCGCTGGAGGCAGTGGTAAGCGTATGAACACTGTGAGCCGTCCAAAACAGTTTTTGGAACTGAATGGCAAACCTGTCATAATTTATACGCTGGAATTGTTTGACAACCACTCTGACATTGATGCCATCTGCGTGGTGTGCATCGAGCCATGGATTTCTTTCTTGAAAAAACAACTCAAGAAATTCGAAATAACCAAGGTCGTTAGTATTGTACCAGGTGGCGAAACAGGGCAAGACAGCATCTACAATGGGCTATGCGCTGCAAAGCGATGGGCTGAAAAGCGGGGTATTGGGGATGACGTTGCTGTCTTGATACACGACGGAGTGCGTCCTCTTATTACTGAACAAACGATAACAGATAATGTGGAAACGGTATCTGAATACGGTAACTGCATCACATGTATCCCGGCCACGGAGACGTTTGTAGTTAAGGAAAAGGACGGATCTCTGAATATCCCATCACGTGCTGATTCTTTGATTGCTCGTGCTCCACAATGTTTTATGTTGAATGACATCCTTTCTGCCCACGAAAAGGCACGTAAAGAAAACCGACACGACTTCATAGACTCATGTACGATGATGAGCTATTATGGGCATCAGATGCATACCATTATAGGCCCCATGGAAAATATAAAGATAACGACACCAACAGATTTCTTCATATTCCGCGCAATGGTACAAGTACATGAGAACCAACAGATATTTGGATTTTAAGAAATGGACAATTACGTAATTAAAGAGGATGTTCTGCAATTTGCTGAGCATTTTGAGTTGTGGGAAGATTTGCGAGGAAAGACTTTTCTCATCACTGGAGCAACAGGACTAATAGGTTCAGTAATGGTGAAATGCTTGCTTGCATTGAACAATTTAAGAAAGCTGGATATCAAGATAATTGCTGTGGTCAGAAATATTGAGAAAGCTAAAAAGGTTTTCAGTGATGAGTATGATTATATTGATTTCCGAGTAATGGAATTGAATAATATGAGTGTTAACACAATCAATACTCATGTGGATTATATCATACATTTAGCAAGTCCTACTGCTTCTAAATTTTTTGTTGAGCATCCTGTAGAAACGCTACGTACGGCTATAGAAGGTACAACGACTGTATTGGAGTATGCCCGGGCGAGTATAGTTCTGTCGATGGTATATGCATCGTCATTAGAGGTGTATGGAACGAATGACACAAACAATTGGCTGGACGAACAATTTCAGGGTTATCTGAATCCGACAGAAGTGAGAAGTTCTTATAATATGGGGAAACGGGCAGCTGAATGTTTATGTCACTCCTATGCCAAGGAATATGCGGTGCCTGTCAAGATTGCCAGAATGACACAAACATTCGGGGCTGGTATTGAGTACAACGACAATCGAGTTTTTGCACAGTTTGTACGTAAGGCAATAGAAAACGAAGACATAGAACTACACACATCGGGTGAGACCCGTAGGATGTATTGTTATACGACAGATGCAGTTTCTGCCATGCTCTATTTGCTATTAAGGGGTGTGAATGGCGAGGCTTATAATATAGCCAACAAAGATTCTTATATTTCGATCCGTGATATGGCTGATTTAGTTCGTGAACACTTCAACAAGGATATTAGTGTAGTTGTAAGTCTTAAGGAAGGACAAGGCTATGCCCCTCAGACCATGCTTCGTTTAGATACAAGCAAAGTGGAAAAGCTGGGATGGAAACCACGGCATAGCTTAGAAATAATGTTCGAGCGACTAATAGCTTACATGAATGACATAAAATGTAATGCGTAACAGATGGGTAGAATAAAGGAAGACATCCAGATAATAAGGCAATTTCTTAGCAACCTTGTTGACAGCGTCATCAAGTGGTTGCCAAGGAATAAGCACAAGTGGGTATTTGGCGCTTTGGGTGGATTTAGGGATAATCCTAAATACTTGTTCTATCAAACGATAGAGCGCCATCCTGAAATCAGACCTATATGGATTGGTCAGAACAAACACGACGTAGACTATATCCGTCGGCAGGGGTACGAAGCCTATTATTATTATTCGGTGAAAGGCCTATTTCACATTATGACCTCTAAGGTAGCTGTGTGCGACCATTCATTAGGTGACATCAATCGTCACTTGACTGGTGGCATCTTTTATGTTAATCTTTGGCATGGTTCCAGTGTAAAACGGGTTAGATGGCAGGCGCCTGATGATTTTGTCAGACGATTCCATTTAAAGAATAAAGATGAAATGCGCACGTCGTTCCGGTTCAAGATGCTGATGTATCAGGCTATGTTCAGAACACCGGATTTATGCCTTGCACCATCAACAGCACACGCTAAGGAGTTTTTTTCACCCATGATGGACATTCCTTTGGAGCGTTGCCTTGTAGGTGTCTACCCGCGTAGCCAATTCCTGATTGAAGGTAAAAAAGCGGCTACTGAGTTTATTAAGAAATATGAGCCCCACAGTACAATCGAGCTAATTACTAAACTTAATGACTATCAAAAAACATACATCTATATGCCTACTTGGCGTAACAACGGTGCAGACTTTATTAGTCAGGCTAAAATAGACTGGGGCACATTAAATGATTTACTAAATAGGAAAAATGAACTGTTCATTCTTAAATTGCATCCCTTTACCCAAATAGACACCAAACAATTAGAGGATTATAGCAATATTGTTTTTTATCCAACAGAAAGTGATATTTATTCTGTACTGCCATTCATAGATTGTCTTATTACTGACTATTCGTCAATCTACACAGATTTCCTGATGATGAACAAAGAAATTATTCTTTTCGTCTTTGACTATGATGAATATGTAAAAGGGAGCTACGAGTTGGAAAACTATGATTACTATTTTGTTGGTAAACGGGCTGAAACTTTTATCCAACTGCTGAGTATCATTAAGAATGGAGAAGACTGCCATGTGCCATCAGAACAATATCAAAGACTGATGGATTTCTTTTGGAGTAACAATCAATTTCAAGTGGATATCGTGGAGGAAATCAAAAAAAGAATACTGATTTAATAATGATTAAATAGGAGATTATGAGAAAAATACTTATAGTAGGTGGTGCAAATGGCATCGGGCTATCCGTCGCAAAAGTATTAATAACAAAAAAAGCGGTGGAGAAGGTCTACATCGTTGATAAAGTTCCTTTAGAAGATATATATAAAGAACCAAAAATTGAAAGTTTTCTATTTGATGTAACAAATGAGGATTATTCCATCTTCGACCGTTTCCAAGATATAGACGGGCTAATGATAACGGCAGGCTTTGGCCGACTGGCACTATTTGAGGATATCGACGAGGCGATGATTCCACTGTATTTTAACGTGAACACGGTGGCGGCCATCCGTGTCATCAAGCACTTCTATGATAAGCTCATAGCGAAAGAGGACTTCTACTGCGGCGTGATGTCGAGCATTGCCGGGTTTATGTCGTCACCATTCCTGTCATTATACGGAGCAACAAAGGCGGCACTGAAGATATTCATCGAGAGTGTGAACGTGGAACTGGAGAAAGCCGGTACGACAAACCGCATACTGAACGTGTCGCCAGGGTCTATCAAAGGGACGAGCTTTAATCAAGGGAAGACGGACTTAACACTGACGGAGCCACTGGCCCGGCAAATCGTGGAACAACTGGAAAAGAAAAACGACCTGTTTATCCCTCAATACGAAGAGGTGTTCAAGCACGTGCTGGAGCGCTATCAGAAGGATTTCAGGGAGGAAGGACTCCATAGCTATGATTATAAACTTAACAGCGGAAGAATCAAATGAACTCAACAGCAAAGTTTTTTACACTTTATTGGATCTTTTATTTCCCAACGTGTATTGCGTATAACGATATATCTACATTCAAATACGTGGATGAGGTGATGACTGTCATCCTCATCTTTTATACGTTTATGATGCACGGCCATAGCGATACGAACAAAGAGCCTTGGAAGGAGTTTTATGCATTTCTGTGGATTTTAGGATTCTACATCGTCTATTCACTCATCAGACAGGTGAATGTACCTGGTGCAGTATGGAAGGAGTTGGTGCAGCAAATAAGACCCTATTCCGTTGTTTATTGCACATGGATTCTGAATCCACGTTTCACACATTCGCAGAAAAAATGGATGTTGACGGCGATGATTTTAACATTAGGGTCGTGGATTTATTATCATCCTGCAACAATTTATAGTCAAGTTGCCGAATTCCCTGTGTTAGGTCAGCTTGCCATCACTACGGGTATGGCGTTCTACCTGTTCTCGGAAGATAAATCTCTCAACAAGTATATTGCATTATTACTGGTCCTGACGGGCATGTTGGCACCAAAGTTCAAGTTCATGGGTGAGGTGGTTTGCTTCGTGGCAGTCATATTCTATCTGAAAGAGAAACTTAACTTCAAGTCAACAAAAACCATCACATACGGTATCATATTGATGGCCATCGTGCTATTTGTGACATGGGAACGGTTTGATGCCTACTATTGGTCTGGTTGGGAGCGTCACGACATGGCAAGACCTGAGAGCTATAAGGCTTCATTAAAAATATTAGTTGACTACATCCCATTTGGACCTGGCATGGGGACATTCGGTACGATGGGCGCACGAGACTATTACTCACCGCTGCTTCATGAGTATGGGCTGGATCACATCTGGGGTATGACGCGAGATTTTGACAGATTCATTGCCGATGCTTTCTACCCCACCCTCTCACAATATGGCATCGTAGGTGTCATATTATTCTGTATCTATTGGAAACGTAGACTAATAGCCTTCAATGATATTGAGGATATGCGCTATTATAAAGTAGCCTTCATCACATTCTTCTGTTTGGCCATTGAGCAGACGGCAGACACGTCGTGGCTGTCAGGTAAAGGTATGGGCTACTGTATGCTCATCGGTCTCTGCCTCAATGCGAATCTGAACAAACAACGTGATGAGGAGGAAGAACAATTCGAAAAGGAGGAAGAGGAGAGAAGGAAGAGAAGGAGAATTGAAAGGAACGTTAACCATAACCTTAACCTTAACGATAACGGGAACGAAAACGAAAACGAAAACGAAAACAATAACCTTAACACTAACCTTAACCATAACGATAACGAAAACGAGAACAATAACCTTAACAAAAACCTTAACCTTAACGATAACGAAAACGTAGAGGGGGATGTTAGGCACGGATGAACACGGAGGACACGGTTATGAAGAATAAAATAGTTAGCGTGATCGTTAACGTTAGCGTTAAAATGAGTTTGCTGCCGGGATGGCTGTGGGATAAATTGTGGGCTCCGGTGTGGAAGCGGGCGATGAAGAGCTGCGGTAGAGGGGTGTACCTGAGACCGATGTCGTCGGACATTAAGGGACTGAAAAACCTCTCTGTTGGTGACGGGACGTCGATTCCGAAAGGGAGCACGTTCTACTGCACGGAGGCACCACTGACTATTGGGAAGAAGGTTATTTTCGGGCCT
>CACYCJ010000015.1 GCA_902772925.1 uncultured Lachnospiraceae bacterium | reverse complement strand
GTTTAGTCGCTAAACACTTTATCATAAGGTGGTTGTTCCCTTCTATATTTTTCTTTATTTGATTTCCGAACAAAATTTTACGCTAACTTTGTATATTTCAGGTATATAATCGGATAAAACAATGACAAAAAGATGAGTAAGAGACGAATAAGAGACGACAAGAGACAAGCAAAAAGAAAGCACCGATGAAACCCGGTGCTTTCTTTTTTATCTAATCTAATTAAACTATAATCTTCAAGAGATGTTTTAGTTATGAGTAAAATATAAACCATAAATATGAACAAACAATGACATTGCGTATAAAGAATTGTAAATAAACCGCAAATAAATTAACTAGGTTCAGGTAAATCATGGATATCATAGTTGCCGTAGTAGATTTCAAACGCTTTCTCCTCGTTTCCGTCTAGTTCAATCAGACCGCCGGCCTTGAACATAGAAGACAGCTCGGCGTACACTGCATCACAGGCTGCATTTGAAGTAACAGAAAGCTTCGGCTTTTCGGGATTTTCAGCTTCCAGCAGAAACTCTGCCTCAAAGAAAAGCTGTCCTGTAGCTATATGATAATCACTTGAAATGATAGCTATGTCCTTAACCTGAGGATAGTCTCTCGTAAGAATATCATAGGTAAACATGGCGTTCTGCGCAGTTGTTATCGACTTATCTTCTACTATGATCCGTTCGGAGGACACACCTTTTTCTTTCAGCCACTTTGCCATTTCTCCGGCCTCGGTCACATCTTTATTGTTTGCTGCTGTCCCGCCGCCGGTGCAGACGATATATGAATTGGGGTATTTTTCGGCACTTGCAAGAACCACATTCAATCTGTCAAACAGTTCATCCTTCATCGAGCCATCGGCATTCAGCTGAAATCCGAGCGCAACTATGCAAAGTCTGTTGTCGTCCGGAAGACCGTCCGGAAGTACTCCTTTGTTAAGCTCTACTCCTTCTTCCGTACTTCTCCAGTAATCCATGATCTTTTTCCATTTAACTCCCGAAAGCTCATCTATTGAGGAAAGCTCATCCAACAGTCTGCCTTCTTCTTCAAATGCGTCATCTCCGTATGTGGCATGTCCGATAACAAGCTTTTCGATGATTTCACTTTTCTTTTCATCCGTCGCATCCGCTTCTTCCGACAGACCATTTATATCACTCTGATCTGCCTTTTCATTTGATTTACCTGATTGTTCTGAAATATCATTTTTATGTTCCGTCTGTTCACTCTGCACGGACTCGGTATTTTGCCCCGTTTTCCCACATGCAGATAGAAGTGATACTACCAGAAAGAATACCGCTGCAATGGTAAGTATTTTTAATGATTTGATTATTTTAATGGTTTTGATCTTATTCATAAGCTTTTAAGCTCCTCCTCCGTAAGCCGCCTGTACTCACCGGGCTGTAAGCTTTCATCCAAAGTCAGAGTTCCCACTAACAGCCTCTTCAGATAAAGTACCTCTTTCCCCACTTTTTGAAACATTCTTTTTATCTCATGATATTTCCCTTCATGAATTGTTATCTTCACCTCTGAGTAGACGCCTGAGTTTTCCCCTTCAGGATAATGCGCCGTATCATCATCTCTTTTACTGCCACCGGCAGCTTCATTTCTATACACTTTCAGTATCTCCAGTTTTGCAGGTCTTGTAATCTCCGGCTTTTCATCGGTTCCTATATCAATGCCCTCCGCAAATATTCTCGCATCCTCTTCATCCACAGTTCCCGACACCTTCGCAAAGTAGCATTTATCCACATGCTTTGTCGGAGAAAGCAACCTGTGTGCCAGGTCACCATCATTGGTTATAATTAGCAGCCCTTCCGTATCCTTATCAAGCCTTCCCACCGGAAAAAGGTCCTTCCTTTTCTCATCCCCGAGAAGATCAATCACCGTCTTCTGGTTCCTGTCCTCCGTTGCTGATATCACACCTGCAGGCTTATTCAGCATAAAATACTGAAGCTTTTCAAAGGATACATTTCGCCCCTGAAATGTAACACTAGCCCCTTCATCTACCTTGAAGCCGGGATCCTTGATGACAGCTCCGTCAACACTGACCAGTCCCGCCCTGATATTCTTTTTTATATCACTTCTTGTACCGACGGACATATCCGCAAGATACTTATCAAGCCTCATAAAAACAACCCCTTTTCTAAAGTGTCTTATACAAAAATCATTCTCTCATATCGTTCACATAACTCAAAAATGTTTCAGCCATCGCCTCATTCATATCCGTGGATGTAAATCCCAAGGCCTTAATTCTGTCACCGATATAATGCTCCGATTCATTTTTCGTGAGCGGAAACGGAAGAGGGATGCCTCTCTCCTCTATCTCGGAAACGCTGATCTCAACCCTTTGAATTCCTTTTCCGATACATTTCTTCGCCACACTATCCATTAGAATCGCATATGCCTCATAATCAAGAACTGCATTGTCACATACATTATAAGCGTGATAGTTGTAGTTCTGATTTCGATTGATTTTTAAGTCAGTTCTGTTATCATCCTCTGAATCAACATTATCATCGAAATTCTCCCCTTCAGAAACAGTCAGCCAGATGGCTTTTGCAACATCCTTCACATAAACCATCTGAAAATGCCCGTCCGAATCAGAGGGATGAAGTATCTGCCCCGCACCGGTCATCCATTTAAAGTACATACTTTCCCGCGGCGCATAATTCCCCGAGCCGTATATGAAGACCGGTCTCAGTACTGTAAAACGAATTTCTTTATGATACGCTGCAATGTGACGAAGCTCATTTTCCAGACTGACCTTACCGAGAATGTATTCGCCTGCCTCGCCGCCGAAATCCCTATCCTCAAGCTCGGCATCCTCGTTCAGTTCACATCCCGTACCTCTCCTGTAAACATCCGTCGTGCTTATGAAGATATAATGCTTCGTTTCAATGTGCCTCATTATCATTTTGATATCACCTTCGTGATAAGCACAAAAATCCACGATGACAGCAAAGCTGTAATTTATCTTTGAAAGCCTCTCCTCATCATGTCTGTCAGCTATAAAAAGCCCGCTGAAAATCTCCTTATCTTCGGGAAGATTATTACCTCTGTTAAGCAGGTAAATCTCCACATTCTCCCCTTGATTTTTCTTTTCTGCAAGCAGATTCGTGAATGCTTTTCCAAGGAAATAGGTTCCGCCTATTATTAGAATTTTCAAGCCACACCTCCTATTAATATCCTCACCCCAACACAGTTAAAACCGTCATGATCACAAACATTATCGCAAATATTATAACGTCAAAAAGCAGGATGCCGATAATCCTGACGAGTAGATTATCGCTTCTGCAGATTACTATCCTACTATGAATATCAAGATAATTACCGGTAAAGAAAATCAGCATCAAACACATTATAAAAGTCAGTATTTTCAACACGATCAATACCGGTCCCGTAACACCTTGATATGGAGTAGATGCGCTCAGATAAATCACAAATGTGTACATAGCGATTGCTGCCAATATGTTACAGGGCTGCCCTGTCCTGAATCCGGGAGGAAGATACTTTCTTTTTCCGGGATCCATGTTTTTTCCGGAAGCCGAACCGGCCTTTGTATCGGCTAATCCCTTAAGCTTTTCGTAAAGCTCGGAGATATTTTTGTATCTGTCGTCGGGGTTCATCTCCCGGCATTTATCAATTATATTTTTTAATTCTGTTATCTTCGGATCACTCTCAATGCATGTATCCGTGAGTTCCTTCAGCAGCACTCCTAATGAATAGATGTCCGTCCTTGAATCTGAAGCCCTGAAGCCGTACTGCTCCGGTGCCGCGTAGCCCTCGGTACCTATGAGCATTGTATCTCTGTTCTTACCGGAGCTTAAAATTTTCGCCGCATTCATGTCTATCAGAATAGCTTCACCTTCCGGAGTAATAATTACATTGGACGGCTTTATGTCCCTGTGAATGATCATATTTTCGTGAAGACGGCCAAGCGTTTCACAAAGATTTTTTCCGATTTTCACAATCTCGTCTACCGTAAAATGTCTGCTGTCATTTAACATTTCTTCCAATGTATTTCCGGAAATATATTCCTCGATAACAACCAATTCCGTATTATCGGTAGCATAAAATAATGCCTCAATTTTAGGAGTACCCTGTATCTGCTCGTCCAGCAGGATCCGGTACACATTCAGGTTATAAATATCAAGCACCTTTTTTACAAATACTTTATTGGTCTTCTCATGCTGTACCACATAAACCCTGTGATTGGCATTTAAATCAGCAACATTCTTATACTCAGATAGTATTTTACAACCTTCCGGCCGCGAATAAGAATTATTTGTATTAACTGTATTATCCTCAAAATTGAAATTACTGTTCGGCATGTCCTACCCTCTTGACAACTACTTAGTACTCAAATAATATATTTATTAATACTGAATACTTAGATATCATACCATATATTTTATCATTATGAAAAATTATTCGGAGACATGTCATGAAAAGCAAAAGCACCGGCGATCTTGAAAATGTTCTTATACATACCCACCCCGATCAATTCAATAAATTCGTAGATGACAATTCTGATGAATTGGTCAGTTTAGACAAGGCTTTCTCCCTGTATATACACGATATCATCACAGTCAAAGGTCTTCACCAGCAGGACATTTTTATCAATGCGGATATACCCGAAAGATACGGCTATAAGCTGTTGTCGGAACAAAAAAAGACAAGAAAGCGGGATGTAATTCTCAGGATATGCTATGCATGCAATATGACTGTCGAAGAAACAAATCGTGCTTTGAAGTTATACGGAATGTCTCCGTTATATCCGCGAAATACCCGCGATGCGCTTATCATCATCTTTTTCAACGAGCATACAGGCTGTATAATTGATTTGTCTGAATTACTGATTGCTCACGGATTTGATCCCTTAATGACATGCGGCTCAAACGAATAAACGCGGTCTGCAACTATTATAATTTGTATTTTTATCCGTCGTTGACACCGTTACGGTGTCAACGGCGGATCTTTTTTTATTATATAATAGTCGGGAATAATCGATTCACTTTAATACATAGGTGAAATGTGCATGAATGAGATACATATTTTTAACAAACGCCTTTGTCTTATTATCGCATTTACTGCAATTTTAGTCGGAGGCATAATATATTATCTTTTTTTACCTGACGTATTATTTGTAAAAGCAATTGATAATGTATTACCATTTTCCATTCATTTCTCAGTCAGTACAACATCACCTGTTATAGTCGTTTTACGCTATTATCTATTTGACTTCCTATGGGCACTATCACTTACATCCTGTATTTCACTTTTTTATGATAATTTCCATATAAAGTCATTATTAATGATTTTTTCGACGGTTTCAATAACCGAAATAGTGCTTGAGTTGATTCAATTATCTGCTTATATCCCGGGGCACTTTGATTATCGGGATATTGTTGTCGAACTGTCTGCTGATATCATTACTCTTTCTGTTTTGTATTTTGTCAGCAGATATGAAGCTATAAAACGTCGAAAGTGAACGAGACTCATTTTTCAGTAATTATCTTTATTTTAGGAGGATGCTTATGAGAAAACACATTAAAAAGATTGGAATATGTATTGTCATTTGTTCCTTTGCTCTCATGTCACTGGGAAGCGGTTCAACAAGTGATACTAAGGAAATTGTAACAACTGAAGCTGATTCTACTGCGGCTGATTCAGATAACACAGAATCATCAGACACGGAAGAAAGTGAAAAATCTTCCGGAGTAACCATTGAAGAGCAGGTTCTTCTTGACGATAACGGGCTTAAAGTAACTGCTACCGAGTATGTTGAAAATGGAATGTTTGGAGACGGCATCAAACTTTTGGTAGAGAATAACTCAGATAAAAGCATAGGCCTCGGTTGTAAGGCATTAATAGTAAATGATTATATGATTTCAGACCTGTTTTCATCTACTGTCGCTGCAGGCAAAAAGTCCAATGAAACTATCGATCTTTATAACAACCAGCTCGAAAATGCGGGTATCGAAAATGTAGGTAAGATTGAATTATATTTCCATACATTTGACCCCGATACATATATGACCGAAAAAGAATATGATTGTGTGACGATAGAAACATCAGCCTTTGACAAAATCGACACCACTCCTAATGATTCGGGAATCACTCTTTTTGAAACAGACGGCGTTAAAATCGTAGGAAAATATGTTGATGAAGATAGTATTTGGGGAGCCGGTGTGCTTCTGTATATCGAAAACAATCTTGATAAGAATATCGTAGTACAATGCGATGATATGTCTATAAACGGCTATATGGTTACGCCTTTATTTTCATCAACAGTATACAGCAATAAAAAGGCAATTGATGACATAACTATTTTACAATCTGATCTTGAAGAAAACGGCATACAATCTGTTGATGAGATAGAGCTCAACTTCAAAATACTGGATGAGAACTTTACTACTATAGCCGAATCAGGTGCCGTAACCTTCTCAACAAAATAATAACTTCGAACCCCCTGGATATGCAGGATAACTCCTTACCCTGTATATTCAGTCAAACACCGGCAATCCACATGCCGGTGTTTTTTTCTGAAATGTTATGTGCCTTTTAATGTGCCAGCGGCCGGTTCCCTGTCTCATTTTACGGATTATTCGTATAATACGATACAGGCAGGCATTTTCAAGGCTTACAGCTATGTGCCCTTTATGTAACAGCGGCCGGTTCTCCGTCACATCTTCCGGTTTATTCGTATAATATGATACAGGCAGGCATTTTCAAGGCTTACAGCTATGTGCCTTGAAAATACCTGCCTGTATCATATTAACTTATCAACAAAAAAATGTGACAGAGAACCGCCCCCTGTCACATTTTTACTAATTTTCTTTTCTTTCAAAGTACAGGCTCGGTTTGCCTTTTTCATTCGGGAAGAAGTATTCGATCAGCTTTCTTGAGGATTCGTCTCTTCTGGGAAGTATGACCTCCGTTTC
>CACYCJ010000014.1 GCA_902772925.1 uncultured Lachnospiraceae bacterium | reverse complement strand
ATATTATACCATATGATTGTGTTTTTTTCAAGGAAATCCCGCCTAACTCACGACTAAAGTCACGAGTGTGCGGCGGTTAGTTATCAACGTTTAAAAACCATCGGTCATGATATTTTTATTTCTGTTGGTATTAATTATATTATTATTTGATATATTATCATCCTGGATCAGATTATTCTTTTGGCGATTTCTTAATGCAATTTCATTCTCATCTATGATATTGTCTTTTCGGATGTCTTTTTTACCGCTCTTCTTTTGATTTTTGCCCACCTGATTTTTGTCGATTGTTTTCATGTAGTTGTCTTCATTATTAAGCAATTTCAAAACCTTGCGGGGATCACATAGTTCGGGAGGATCGCTTTTTATCAAAAGATTTTCCCTGAAATTATCGGAACAGATAAGATCGCGTCTCAGTTCCTCATAACTCGGAACCTTACTCAGGCTTTTTCCTGCCTTTTTATAAACCTTCATAAAGTTCACAACTTGAACATATGATACGTCCTCCATGTACTTTCTTGTATTCTCAGCGCTCTGTATTGATTTTACATCAGTATTATAACGAAGGTTCTCAAGTGCTTCTGAAGCTTTTTCCTCAAAATGCTTATTCTCAATCTTCCTTTTCTCAACTTCCGCAATTGCCCTAAGGGTTTTCATTGACGGCATTCCGCTGAGGGTTGTCGTAAAATCTTCTGCATTGAAGTTGAACTTTACATTTTGGAAGAGACTTCCGTCAAGAATCCTCGGTAAGAGAAGTCTTCCCAACTCAGGATTTTCTTGCAACATATATGCAAATTCAACATCGCCTTCATAACTTGCACGTTCAATTGGATACTTTTCGAAGTTTTTTACACTCCATTTTGCAAAGTCAAGCTTATTTTGAGACTTAAACTCCTTAATCACCCGTTTTGCTTGTGCTAATCTGAGTCCGTTTACTACTATTTTAGTAAAAGCATATTCTTGGATAGGGTTTGTTACAATATTATTAATTTCTCCCTTTGATTGTACAATAAGCCTATTAATTAAAGGCAAAATACCGGTTCTTCTCGTAACAAGGTCTCTGTATCCTTCAGCATCCAACCCCCGGACAGCATTGGGTTCAGCTTCTCTCTCTGCTTCAAACAGCTCATCCTGTACACCCGATGTTTCCTGCCATATATCATGTTGTAAATCACCGATTCCCATAAGACAGATGTATCTCTTGTCATGCATCAGTTCTTCACCCGGTTTGGAAAGATCGATCTTCTTTAAAAGATTTTCTGCTATTCTGCCGGCATTTTTAAGTCCCGTATTCATGATGCGCGCAAGTTCTTTTTTATCATTTGCTACTTCTTCTTCATTCTTGACTTTACCGGCAGTATTTTTTTCATTCATAAGCTTCAGAATAGCTTTATAGGCTTCCTGCTTCTTCTGAACATCCTTTTCGGCATCATAAATATTCTCGATCCTTTCCCCACGATTCAAAAGATAAAGTACTGCTACATTGAAGACCGATGTTCTGTCTATAGCCCCGAAGCCTTTCATCGAGTTCATTTTGCCAAGATCCACATCGCCCTGAAATGCGTCCCTTAACGCTCCGTTTAAATTGAAAGTAGCATTTTGATGATCTTTATAGTACTCTTTCTCAAAATTATCAAAATGCTGCTTTTTATATTCCTCCGCTTCGTTATTTTGAATACTTTCCCGCCTTGCTTCCATGGCATCCTCAAGAGAACGAATATTTCCATGAAGGTGCCGGCGCAGATCTCTCATTGCCCTCACTCTTTTTTTCGCATACTCAGAGCTGTCACTGCTAATAACCTTATGATCAAGATAATTGATGGCAAGCTTATCAACATTCACAACCATATCCATGTAGCGCTGGATGTCATTATCGGTAACTCTGTCTCCCATTCTTGCAAGCCGCTCTGCACTCCGCTTCAGATTTTTAAGACCGGTCTGTACATTTGTGAAGTTATCACTTGTGCCCCACAATTTTTTTGTAACTTTATCTAAGCTTTCTATCAGCTTATCAATGGTATTGACATTACTCTTAAATGAATATTTATCAATGGAATTAATTCCATATTTCACAGCTTCAGCAGCCATACGACTGTCTTCCCTGACATATTCGTCACTAATGCAGTTTTCTTTTTCAAGCGGACCGAATTCCATATGCTCGTAATCAAAGCCCATCTGCTCAAGGTCCGCTTTTCTGCTTTTGAAAACATTATTTTTATCGAGACCGTAATCTCTGACTAAATCATCAACCTCTTTAGGGGCAGACTTCAGATCCTCCGGAAGTTTTTCAGCCCTCTGGGCATAGGTAAGATCATACCATGCATCCTCCGAATGCAAGGAAATAACAGCATCACGCACTCTACCTGCAATACGTTCTATGAATTTGTCTTTTTCCGCATCAGAGAGTTCGTTAAATTTTCTGCTGCCCATCTTCTTTACACTTGTATCATATAGTTCCTGGATGTTGTTATAAAATAAAGCCTTTTCGTTGTAGTCGAGGTAGAACATGAATTTTTCATCTGTAGAAAGATTGTCCCATTTCTTTCCGGGCTTAACATATTCATAATAAGCCTCACATTTTTGGGTTCTATCTTTGATACAAGTGTCTTTCATTCTTAATTTAGCAGCTTTGTCAGCTTTATCAAAGGCTTTTTGGGTAGTAACCGCATATCTCGGGAATGTTTTCAATATCATGGCATCGATTTCTTCCGTTGACAAGTTTTTCCCTTCGTGAATGCCGTCTAATTGTTTAAGCTCCTGAACAACAGGCGTTCTTTTCGCCTTATTCTTTTTTACTTTCGGTTTTTTGAATTCTTCATCATCACTGATTACTGAATCATTATCTTCAATATTATTTTCAATAATGTTATCGTCATAATCTTTTTCTCTCATCTCAAAATCCTCCCGAATCTTATATAACCATCTATGACATACGGATTGCTTCATTGCTAAAGCAATTCCTGCAAGCAGGAACGCATTTTGACTTTTGACACTTATGCCATAAAATAATATATATAATACAACGCTCGCATTAAATTGTATAGTTTTTTAAAAGTAGGTATTCCTTTCGTATTCCGGAACATCACTCCAGAATGCCCAGTCTTGGGGACGAAATGCCTCAGCAACCACGCCACAAGCACGATTCTTGGCATGATATACGAAGCCGTCCGAGGAATAAATGCCCACATGACTGATATTCTCGGGTGATCTGCCTTTATAAAGAAGTCGCCCGTTTACATGATCAAAGCTGTCTACTCTTCCTTTATTTTTAGACAGTTTATAAAGCATTGCATTATTCCAGTCCTGTTTTCTGTCCCGATACGGTCTTGCAGCCTTTGTACTCGACCATAGGTAACCCTTTAT
>CACYCJ010000013.1 GCA_902772925.1 uncultured Lachnospiraceae bacterium | reverse complement strand
TTTTTTCTTCTAATCTCCCAACAAAATAACAAAAGGAAACAAAAAAAGCCCGTATGGAAAATAATCCAAACGAGCCCATCTTTTTCTCAAACAAAGTCAAATTACTTTGTTGAATTTTTGTTGTATCAGTCCTCAATTGTGTGTAAACAATCAACTTACCTGTTCTGCATATTCAAGAATGAGTTACATTCAAATAAGATGAAAGCTCTGCAACCGAGATGTTTTTGGCAATAATCATACCATTTTCATCCAGTAGATAGTTAGTAAAGCCCTTCTTCAGGTTGTAGTCCTTGAAGATGCTGGACTTAATACCTTCTGTTTCAACAAAACAGCCGGCACCAACTATACCGTCCTTACGAACCGTTTCACGGAAGATAGATGCATAATCATCGAACGACACGGAAACGAATTCAATACGTATTTGGGTATTCTCCTCATCAAGCAACGCACGATTCAACTCAATGTTACGCATACGTGACGGAGCATCATAAGAAGCCCAAAAATTAACCAGTACATAGTTGCCGTGTAGCGTAGAAAGTCGCCTATGCACTGTTTCACCAGTATTAGAGTCATCGCCACACATTACGAAATCCGGCGCATATTCTCCAACACTTAGACCTTCAACAGATCTGTCTTTCTCAATAAATGATGTCAAGGAACTAATCAATAATACAACAAAAAACCAATTTACATAATACCTCATGAAAATCGTTTTAGTTAATACTAAAGTAAGATTCAACGACCGGAGCCGTTCATTCTTATCCTAATTTCTTCACGAAATCAGTTGCAAAGTAAGGGATAATTCCCATTACTGCCAAAAATTATGCTAAAAAACATGTTTTTAATCCCATTATTTTTATCTTATTTAGCATAAGAGGCTGAAATTTTGCCTAATTTTGCAGTCGAAATTGGCGAAAAATGAAATTTGAGGAACTTGATTTACATGATGACGTGCTTGACGCACTGTGGGATATGCACTTTGAAGACTGTACACCTATACAGGAACAAGCCATACCCGTATTGTTGGAAGGACGCGACCTAATAGGTGTAGCACAGACTGGAACTGGGAAAACTGCAGCCTATCTGTTGCCCGTGCTCGACAAATTAGCAACTTGCGATCTACGAAAAGATGCTATCCACTGCATCATCATGGCTCCTACCCGCGAATTGGCGCAACAGATTGACCAACAGATGCAGGGATTCTCATATTATATGGACAATGTGAGCAGTGTGCCTATTTATGGAGGTGGGGATGGTGTGGCCTTTGAACAACAGAAACGCGGACTTACAATGGGGGCTGATGTGGTGATAGCCACACCAGGAAGACTATTGGCACACCTAAGTTTAGGCTATGTAGACCTATCCAAAGTCAGTTTCTTTATCCTTGACGAGGCAGACCGTATGCTTGACATGGGATTTTATGACGATATCATGCAGATTGTTAGCTTCTTGCCCAAATACCGGCAAACCATAATGTTCTCAGCCACGATGCCAGAGAAGATACAGTTATTGGCAAATAAAATCCTTGATGAACCAGTGGAAGTAAAGATCGCTGTATCCAAACCTGCTGATAAAATAATCCAAGCTGCCTATATCTGTCATGAGCCTCAGAAACTGGGTATTATCCTGAGCTTATTTAATGACTCCAAACCCGAACGAGTGATTATTTTCGCATCTAAGAAGATCAAGGTGAAGGAACTGGCTAATGCACTCAAAAAGAAAGGGCTGAATGCTGATGCAATGCACTCAGATCTAGAACAAATGCAACGCGATGATGTAATGTATCGTTTCAAAGCGGGAAAGATTGATATCTTAGTGGCTACTGATATCCTATCAAGGGGGATCGACGTGGACGACATCCGACTAGTCATCAATTATGATGTACCTTATGACTGCGAGGACTACGTTCATCGTGTGGGACGAACTGCCCGTGCCAATAACGATGGATTAGCCATTACTTTTGTGAATGATGACCAGCAGACAGAATTCAAAAAAATTGAAGATTTTATCGGAAAAGACATTTATAAGATTCCCGTTCCAATAGAATTGGGAGAGACACCAGCTTATCATCCCAAAAAGAAGGCACGTCATTCTGTCAGCCAAAAAACATTCAAAAGAAAGAAAACTTCAAAGTAACCAACAGCGAACAACTACAATTCTCCAAGCAAAAGATTATCCTTGTCTGATGACGGTATCATACACTTATCTATTATGCTTGGATTTTAAGTACGCCCCGAGGTGAAATAATCAAGTTAAAATAATGATATGCAGCACTTTCTGGTATAGTTAACACTGCACGATAATGATAACCATCGGCATTTACATCCACAAAATCCATATCTGACAATATAGAAAGTGCCAGCTCCTGGGCATCCACATAATCAATGAAAAGATTCTTGCTGATATCTCTGGCATATAACTCCTCTGTACCATTATAGACACAGATATGAATAATATTGTCATAATAAGTATTTTCTAAACCTATGCCGTTTTCATCGTAAATAGTACGGACTACCTTATAGCGAGAGGGATTGATGAAAACATAGCCACGATAGCGGATATTATTATAAACAATCACACTATCTTTCTCAACATACTCCTGAATTAAATTAACAGGGACTGGTTCATTCTGTGGTATGAAAGCCAATTGGTCTTCTTCATCAGAACGATGTAACTTCATCAGAATGTCAGTTGCCGTGTTAATCCAAAATGTATTCTCCCCTTGTCGAACAATCTTATATGACAGCGTATCGTCACCCAATAGATAAATTGAATCTCGGATTATCTTAAAAAGGACAGAAGGTGCATTAGGACCAGCATAACGGATTGTATCTCCAACAACCTGAAAAACTGCCATTTCTGATGAATCATTTAACCAAACGCCCTGAAGGAGTTCTTTGGCAACCTTGTCTTCTGGCATGTTTTGTAGACGAGTACCTTTTTGGCAGGCACAAAACAATACTAAAACTAAACACGATATATATTTGATAAAGTTCATCAAAATCTCACTATAAATTTACAAGGTACAAAAATAATCATTTTTTTTGATTGTATAAAATGTTTTTCGTAACTTCGCATCAACAAATGAACGAATTGGCAAAACATATCGTGTCCTTATTGCTTGAGAATGATTGTGTAATCATCCCAGACTTTGGTGGTTTCATTACCCATTACATCCCCGCAAAGCAAGAAAATGAAGATGGTTTTTTCTTGCCTCCATCACGTGTAATTGGTTTTAACCCACAACTTCGTATCAACGATGGTTTGCTGGCACAATCCTACATGTCAGCATACGGCTCATCTTTCCCTGATGCAATAAAAATGATACGACAGGAGTCGGAAGCGCTGATGGAGAACATCCATGAAACAGGATTTGTGGAGTTGGTCAACATAGGTGAACTTCGTTATGACATTTATGGAAAATATGAGTTCACGCCATTTGACCATCGTTTAGCCACCCCCGCATTCTATGGTTTGGACAGATTTAAAATGCAAGAACTAAAGGACTTACCATTAGAAGAAGCGCCAACAGTCACTACTGTTACAATAGTGCCGGAAAGCAAAGCAGAACAGATTATCCATGAGAACAATCCACCTGTTAAGGTAGTTAATTTCAGCAATTATTTGCGTAATATCGCAGCTGTAGCAGCTATACTCATCTTGCTGATAGGATCTATTTTATACATTTCTCCTTTTGAGAAATCGGGTATCATTGATAGTGAGGCAAGTGTTATTTCTAAAGAGGTATTGAAGGAATCATTGAGTATAAGTTCTATCGTTACCCATCCAACACCCACCATTAAGCATCAAAAAGCTACTACTGAGGATCCGCCTACTGAACCGGCAAAACAATTAACAGATCAAATAACAACCTCTTCCCCCGCTAATGTTAGCGCTACACCATCTGTAAAAAATAAAAAGTTGTATAATGTGATTGTGGCCAGTGTGGGAAGTGCAGAATCAGCACAAAAAGAAGTACAACGCCTTATTCAATTAGGATATTCAAATGCCAAAGCAATTATTGGTGACGGAAAGGCGCGTGTCTGTGTAGATTCTTTTGAGAAGGAAGCGGATGCTTATCGTGCTATTCATCAATACGAGACCAACGGACAATTCGATACTGCTTGGGTACTTAGGAAATAGACTCTCTGCTCGTAAGGTATTAATTCTCAAAATATAAGTATAAATGTCCGTATTTTCATAGGAAAAAGGAATATAGACCTTTTTGAGGTTGTTATTCAACACCTTTCGTCTTTTTTATCATTAATAATAATC
>CACYCJ010000012.1 GCA_902772925.1 uncultured Lachnospiraceae bacterium | reverse complement strand
TACAAGATGCTTTCAGGTCCCGATGATGTTAAGTATGTATTCCTTGATCAGAGAACATCACCTTGGGTAGAGAACGATACTCTTAATATTGATCAGGCAGTTATCGACTACCTTGAAACAGCTAAGAAGCTCTATGATGGAGATTATACAGACAAGACACAGATGTGGGCTGACGCTTGGACAGCTAACCTTTCAGATGGTAAGGTATTTGGTTACTTCGGATGTACATGGTGGGTATATTGGTGTATTCCCGCTCAGTCAACAGCATCAGATGCTAAGGGTGGTTTCTATGGTAACTGCTCAATGGTAGCTGGACCTGCTGCATATCACTGGGGCGGAACATACCTCGGCGTAACAGCTGATTGTCCTAACAAGGGTCTTGCAGGACTTATCCTTTACACAATGACATGTAACACAGAAGTTATGCAGAAGCTTTCAGAGGAAACTCTTGACTTCGTTAACAACAAGGCAGCTATCCAGAATCAGATCGATGCTGGTACAGGCGCTTCAGAAGTACTCGCTGGACAGAACCCTCTTGAGGTTTGGGCAGCAGCTACAGATGGCATCTCACTTAAGAATGCTACAGAGTACGATTCAACAATCAATGGTTTCATGGATACAGCATCAGCAGCTTACAATTCAGGCGAAGCTAAGGATGTTGACGCAGCAGTTCAGATCATCAAAGATTCTGTAGCTAGCACATATTCTTACATCACAGTAGAATAATTCGTGAAATTGGATTAATTAAACTGTAAAAAGTTTTAGGTTATGCACCGGATTTGTCCGGTGCATAATTTAAAAAAAGAGAATAATTCTCTGTTAGACATTTTTATAAAGCTCTTAAAACCTTTAAGATCTTTATAAAAATGTCTGACAGGGTGTCGCAAAAATACGGGGATGTGGAAATATGAAAAAAAAGACAGTTGAATATGGAAAATACGGTTATATGTTTATAGCTCCGTTTTTCGTAATATATGCATTATTTCAGTTATATCCTTTAGTTTATACCTTCTATCTCAGCGTAGTTCAGTATTACGCAAGAGGAGCAGGAAAGTGGGTCGGACCGACTTTCAATGGTATTAATAACTTTGTAGAAGTATTATCCAGTAAAGATCAGACAGTGGCATCCATAGGAAACACTCTGGTTATGTGGATCTTTAACTTTATACCTCAGATCGTTCTTTCACTTATACTTGCTTCATGGTTTACAGATACAAGTATCAAACTTAAGGGAACAGGCGTTTTCAAAATTATGATGTTCATGCCGAATATTATTACGGCATCTTCAATAGCCGTTCTTTTCTACAGCTTATTCAGTATGAACGGCCCCATCAGACTTCTGATGGTTTCTATGCATCTTATTGGCGATAAATATGACTTCATGGAGTCAAAAGCCGGAACAATCGGCCTGATTGCGTTTATGCAATTCTGGATGTGGTACGGCAATACCATGATCATTCTGATTGCCGGTATTTTGGGTATCAATCCCTCGCTTTATGAAGCGGCGATGGTTGACGGTGCGAGTGGTACACAGAACTTCTTCTATATCACATTACCGCTCCTTAAGCCCATACTCCAGTTTACACTTGTTACCTCCGCTATCGGTGGTCTTCAGATGTACGATATTCCTTCACTGTTCAACGTTAACCAGAACTATGATGGTATGCCTAACTGGGGTTCAGAGACTATAACGATGTGGATCAAGAAGCTCGGCTTCACTTCACAGAACTATGGTAAAGCGGCTGCTTCTTCAATTATCCTGTTTGTAGTAACAATGGCGATAAGTCTCATATTCTTTATTGTAACTAAGGAGCGTGAGCCTAAACAGAAGCATTCAGTGCTTAAGAAATAGGAGGGGATTGGATTGGCAAATGCAAAAGCAAATGGTGATTTTCAGAGCTATTCAGCTAAGATAAGAGCCACTAAAATATTCAGAACAATAATCTGTGTACTGCTTTGTTTAGTTTCAATCATGCCCTTCTATATCATGATTGTTAACTCAACACTTTATACAGACGTAATTAAGCAGGGTGTTCATCTTATTCCCGGCGGAGAGTTTGTAAATAACCTGACAAAGCTTATGGGTAAGTCCGATGGTCTCGGAGTTTCCATTTGGAAGGCAATGCTTAACAGTGCTATCATAGCAGTTCCTTCAACAGCACTTCAGGTATATTTTGCAACAGTAACAGCATATGGTCTTACAGCTTATAACTTTAAGCTTAAGAATGCTGCATGGGCATTTATATATGGTATCATGATGATTCCTACACAGGTTTCCGTTATAGGTTTCATGTCCTTCATGCAGAAGATCGGACTTTATGATACATATATTCCTCTTATTATCCCCGCTATGGCAGCACCCTCGACAGTATACTTCATGAAGCAGTATATGTCACAGGCACTTTCTATAGAGATTATAGAAGCAGCTCGTATAGACGGTTCAGGTGAGTTCTCGACCTTCAACAAGATCGTGCTTCCTCTTATGAAGCCGGCTATGGCAACACAGGCAATCTTCGCATTCATCGCTTCCTGGAACAACCTTTATGTTCCCAGTATGATGCTTGTAAGTTCAGGTAAGAAGACACTTCCTATGTTCATCCAGTCACTTCGTTCTGAGCAGTTCAGATCTGACTACGGTGTAATCTATATGGGTCTCTTCCTTACAGTTATGCCTCTGCTTGTAGTATACTTTGCATTATCCAAATACATCATTGCCGGTGTGGCACTTGGTGGTGTTAAGGAGTAATACTGCATATAGTAAAATAAGAAATACCGGAACCGCTTCTCTTGGCAGAGGCGGTTCTTTTTTACGGCGTATATTACAGCGTACATTATGGCGTGCGTTGCGGCGAAGATTGCGTGCCGGTATATATCACATTTCAGATGCCTAAAAGTATGTAATAATAGTGAGATCATAATGAATAAACAGTTAAAAAGATTATTTTCAGTTGACTTTATGCTGTAAAGTTTGTAAACTTTGTTAGTATTTCAAGAAAACTGATAACAATGGAGGTAATGATGAAGTTTAAACTTAAGAAAATTATATCCGAAGTACTTATAGGTATGATTCTTGTTACGCTTCTCACAGGTTGTGGTGATCCTGTTGCAGACGGATATAATGAAAAGGCAAAGGTCGGAGATAAGGTTTACAGCCCTCAGTATGCAAGCGAAACGGTTGCGCTTAAGGTTGGAGATTATGATATTTCACTGGCGGAATGCATGATAGAGCTGATGCAGAATTTTTATATGTATGGTATAAATCCCGATAACCTTGATACCACAGGTAAAGCTGCTCAGTCATATGCTTTGTCAAATATAAGACAGAATACTATACTTTCGGATGTCGCTAAGCACAATGATACCGTTGCAACGCCCGGTGATATACAGCTTGTTAACGAATATACCGACAACTTTGTAAGCTCATTCGGTGAAATCATGGCTTTATACGGTGTTACAAGAGATCAGGTATATGAAGTATTTATGAAGCAGGTGCTCGTAAATATTTTTGAGAATGATATTAAAAATGATATGGGTCGTAAGATCAATGATGACTATAATGAAGAGTTTAAGGATACCCGTTTCATTGAATTATATCAGCTTACCTTCCCTTTTATAGAAGTGGATGGAAACAATAAACCGGTTGAGAATGAGAACGGAAGCTATAATACATATACAGATGCCGAAAAGCGTGAAGTAAGAAAAACTGCCGAAAAAGCATTAAAAGAACTGGCATCGGGCTCTGATGCAAAGGAAACAGCAAAAAAGTATGAAGTAGAACCTTTTTCATCTACAACAAACGGATATATCGGCGCCTATTCTGAAGAATTCAATAAAATGTTCGAGAAAATGGATAATTATGATGTTTCCGAGATCATTGAAGGAGATAAGGGTTATATCATATATGTTATGATCAATAATAATGATACCGATCTCAGAGATTATTATACTTATACTATGGCTTCGATGAAGATGGAGGATGAATTCAAAAACATAGAATCCAAGTGGCTGGCTACAATTCCTGTTTCTGATGAAGACTTTGTCGGTACCGTATGGAATGACATAGATTTGGGGCTGCTTTGCAGAAATTTGATAAACGCAGGGCTTGTCAATACCAATACCACTGTCCAGAACGGTCCTGTACCTACCCAGACCACCACAGAGCAGTAAGGATAAAGCAGCATATTCTTATACACTGAGAATTACATCAGGCGAAATATATATGTATATATATTTCACCTCAGACTATAGAAAAATCAGGGGCAATGTCCCTGATTTTTCTATACCAAAACCGTTGTTTTTGTATCAGTTTAATGAGAAGAAAGATGAATATGTGAAAGTGAATGATGATATAGTTCTCCTTGGCAGGAATTAAAAAAATGTTATAATAAGAACGGTAATGTGACAAGGGAAAGTTCCCTGTTGAAACAGAGAGGAGGTAACTATGGGGAAAAAGAAAAAACTGTTGTCTGTTGTTATGGCAGTAATGATGGTGCTG
>CACYCJ010000011.1 GCA_902772925.1 uncultured Lachnospiraceae bacterium | reverse complement strand
CAGAAATGCGTCTTTGACCTATCCCAATATGAAGGTGATAGCGACAACTCTCAGGACCGTAAAGTCCGCAAGCATCAATGACTGGACTGCCATCTGTCTTACGGATGGCGAGGTATATCAGTCGCATAATTATGAGAATCTTGAGGTGCTTGACAGGGTAGGCGGCGGAGACTCGTTTGCATCGGGACTCGTGTACGGCTTTCTTTCCGGGCATGATGCAGCATATGCTGTAGAATGCGGCGCCGCTCACGGAGCGCTTGCGATGACGACTCCGGGAGATACATCAATGGCAAGTCTTGAAGAGGTTGAAAGGCTGATGAAGGGAAGTAACGCCAGAGTTATACGCTGATATGATCAAGCCATTATGAGTGAGATGTGTATTGTATTTGGGGGTATAATATGAAGCTTGATATGTATGAAAAAATGGAAGAGCTTAAGGTGATTCCGGTTATAGTGATAAATGATGCAAAGGATGCCATTCCCGTGGGAGAGGCTCTGATTTCCGGAGGACTTCCGGTTGCGGAGGTGACCTTCAGGACGGCTGCCGCAGAGGATACGATAAAGCTTCTGACGGAGCGTTTTCCCGAAATGCTTGTGGGAGCGGGGACGATACTGAGTGTAGAGCAGGCCAGAAGAGCACTTGTTGCGGGTGCAAGATTTATAGTGTCACCGGGACTTGACGAGGAGCTTGTGAAGTTCTGCATAAGTAATGATATACCAATCGTTCCCGGGATCCAGACTCCTTCTGAAATGATGAAGGCGGTGAATCTCGGACTCAAGTTCGTTAAGTTCTTCCCGGCGGAAGCTTCGGGAGGGATAAAGACGATAAATGCCGTCTGCGCAGCATTTCCGGGAGTGAAGGTCATGCCGACGGGCGGTGTGGGACCTGCAAACCTTGAGCAGTATTTAAGCTCACCGAAGGTATTTTGCTGCGGAGGCTCGTGGATGGTTAAGAGCGCCATGATCGAAGAGGGCAGATTTGAAGAAATAAAAGCAAAGACTGCCGAAACAGTAGAAATGATAAGGAGGATGGGACAATGAGACAGGCATTTAATCCTTTTCTTCCTCTTAATGAATATGTTCCCGACGGGGAACCACATATATTCGGAGACAGAGTTTATATCTTCGGTTCGCATGATAAAGAGGGCGGAGACACATTTTGTATGCTTGATTATGTTACATATTCCGCACCCGTCAGCGACATTACCGACTGGAGATATGAGGGAGTAATCTACAGAGCAGAGCAGGATCCGCAGTATAAGGAGCTGCCTTATATGTATGCTCCTGATGTGGTAAGAGGAAATGACGGAAGATATTATCTGTATTATTCAATGAGCGGACCCCGTGGCGTCGGAGGATATATAGGTCCCATCAGCGTTGCCGTTGCGGACAAGCCTGCCGGACCCTACGAATTCCTGGGCTTTGTAAGAGAAAAAGACGGGAGCCCTATGGAAAAATATGTCTGCTTCGATCCGGGTGTCATAAATGACGACGGAGTTATAAGACTGTATTACGGGACTCAGTATGATTATGAGGAAAAAGAGGACTTTCCTGAAAACGGTATCGCCGAGATGATGGAAATGTTCGGCCGTACTAGAGAAGAAATCCTTTCGTACAGCGACAGCATAATGGGTCCGATAATGCTTACCCTTGAGGATGATATGCTGACGGTAAAGGAAGAACCGCATCACATTATTCCCTACAGAGTAAAAAATACCGGCTTTGAAGAGCATCCTTTCTTTGAAGCTTCGTCCATAAGAAAGGTTAACGGAAAATATTATTTTATATATTCCTCCATGAATAATCATGAGCTCTGCTATGCGATAAGTGATCATCCCGACAGAAATTTCGTTTTCGGCGGGACCATAGTGTCTAATGGTGATATAGGCTATAACGGTCGTACATCGGAGGACAGGCTGAATATGACCGGTACGACTCATGGAAGTATCATAGAAGTAAACGGAAAATGGTATGTGTTTTATCACCGCCTCACACATAAATCGGATTACAGCAGGCAGGCCTGCGCAGAGGAAATCCGTATAGAGGAGGACGGGAGCATAAAACAGGTTGAAATGACAAGCTGCGGACTTAACGGTGGACCTCTTATAGGACAGGGAAGCTATCCTGCAGGCATAGCCTGCAATATCACAAACGGTCATATGCCTCACGGGAGCAACAGAATATTTGAAGACTCATTTCCGAATTATACCAATGACGGTGAAGAGAGGTTTATCGGTGAGATTTCGGACGGAACTCTTATCGGCTTTAAATATTTCGAATTCAAGGACTTAAAGAAGGTAGGAGTGACGGTCAGAGTCGATGCTTCAGGTGCAGGAAGTGATGCTGTGTCTGAGCCCGGCTGTTTTTATATAAAGACGGATTATGAGGCGGAAAGTACGGCTTGCATAAAAATAAATGATGATATAGGAGACGGCGGCTGGAAGTATTACGAGACCACTGTCAGTATTCGGGATGGAATTTATCCTATTTACCTTGAGTATAAGGGTAATCGAAAAATTCAGCTCAAGGAGATAAGGTTTACATAAATCAAAATAATGATTTTGTGTAAATTGTCAATTTATTATGGCATTTTTTGTAAAAATTTGTTAGAATTTAGATGTTGTTCAAGTTGTGCGGATTATAAATGTGATAAATGCGACATTGCCCGCATTACATGAAGCTAAAAAAAGAAGGACGGGGTAATTATAATGGATGGATTTGGTTCAATGATCGAAAATCTGCGTAAGAATCCCAAGAGGATAGTTTATACAGAAGGCAGCGATCCCAGAATACTGGAAGCTGCGTCAAGACTTCTTGCAGGCGATTTCCTTCAGCCGATACTTCTCGGCAACGAAGAAGAGATAAGAAAGTCGGCTGCCGATTCGGGGTATAACATCAGAGGGGCTGTCATCATAGATCCCATGAAGTACGATAAGTTTGAAGAGATGGTCGAGGCCTTTTATGAGCTCAGGAAGCATAAGGGCATGACTATGGATAAAGCAAAGCACATGATGCAGGCTTCGAATTATTTCGGTACGATGCTTGTTCATATGGGGGAGGCTGACTGCCTGCTTGGAGGAGCAACATATTCCACTGCGGATACGGTAAGACCTGCTCTTCAGATAATTAAGACAAAGCCCGGTAATTCGATTGTTTCATCGTGCTTTATTTTAGTAAGACCTTCCGCAACGGGCGGAAACGAAGTGCTTGCCATGGCTGATTGTGCCATCAACATCAATCCTACAGAGGATGAGCTTGTTGAAATCTGCGGAGAGACGATCAAATGTGCAAGGCTTTTCGGAGTGGATCCCAAGGTCGCATTCCTCAGCTATTCTACTCACGGCTCCGGTAAGGGCGATGAGGTTGAGAAGATGAGAAATGCAGCGGAAAAATCCAAGGAGAAATATCCCGATGTACCGATCGAAGGAGAGCTGCAGTTTGATGCTGCCGTATCGCCTCGCGTAGCAAGGACAAAGTGTCCGGGCTCAGAGGTAGCGGGATATGCAAATACATTTATCTTCCCGGATATTAATGCCGGAAATCTCGGCTACAAGATAGCTCAGAGAATGGGAAATTTCGAAGCCTACGGACCGATACTTCTCGGACTCAACGCACAGGTGAACGATCTTTCAAGAGGCTGCAACGCCATCGAGGTTTATTCGATGTCTGTTATAACGGCAGCACTTTCATAACACAGAATGAATTGCCTTTAAAGAAGGCATTCTGATAAAAATGTACCCATATAATGTTGAACTTATGGTTCATCAAAGAAATAATTTTTATATATAAGGAGGTTGCTTATGGGACTCATTCAGGCTGCTAAGGCGGCACTCGGATCAACAGTTGCTGATCAGTGGAGAGAATACTTTTATTGTGAATCACTTCCGGCAGATACCATCGCCGTAAAGGGAAGAAAGAGGACAGGAGCCGGATCAAGTAATCACGGCGCTGACAATATCATTTCAAATGGTTCGATCGTAGCGGTTGCAGACGGACAGTGTATGCTTATCGTTGATCAGGGCAAGGTTGTTGAGGTTTGTGCGGAGCCCGGAGAATTCGTGTATGACGCTTCTTCAGAGCCGACTATTCTCTATGGTGGTCTCAAAAAGGATAATATACTCGGAGTATTCAAGAATATAGGAAAGCGTTTCACATTCGGCGGCGACATTCCCAAGGATCAGAGGATTTATTACTTCAACACCAAGGAAATCATGGGAAATAAATACGGAACACCCAATACCGTTCCTTTCCGTGTTGTTGACAGAAATATCAATCTCGATATGGATGTTAATATCAGATGCTTCGGTGAATACAGCTACAGAGTTACCAATCCGCTTCTTTTCTATACAAATGTATGCGGTAATGTAAATGCCGATTTCAAGAAGTCTGAAATAGACAGCATGATGAAGACAGAGCTTCTTTCTGCACTTCAGCCTGCATTTGCAAGAATTTCGGAGATGGGAATCAGATATTCAAGCCTTCCCGGACATACAAATGAGCTTTCAAATGCGCTTAACGAGGAGCTCAGCAACAAGTGGAGAGATCTCAGAGGTATCGAGATCGTTGCATTCGGTGTTGCAAGCGTTAAGGCTGATGAAGAAGACGAGAAGATGATTAAGGAGCTTCAGAAGAATGCAGCATTTAAGGATCCTACTATGGCTGCAGCATACATGGTAGGAGCTCAGGCAAATGCTATTCAAGAAGCAGCTAAGAATACAAGTGCAGGTCCCGCAATGGCATTCATGGGAATGAATATGGCTCAGAATGCAGCCGGCGGAAACAATATCAATAATCTTTATGCTATGGGTCAGCAGCAACAGCAGCAGCAGTACGGACAGCCTCAGCAGCAGCAGTATAGTCAGCCTCAGCAGCCTCAGCAGCAGGCAGCTCCTGCAGGCGATACCTGGACATGTCCCAGCTGTAACAGTCCTGTAACAGGAAAGTTCTGTCCCGAGTGCGGTACAAAGAAGCCCGAGCCTCAGCCCGCAGCTGCTCCCGCAGCAGACGGTTGGAGCTGCCCTTCATGCGGTACACTCAACAAGGGCAAGTTCTGCCTTGAGTGCGGTACAAAGAAACCGGCAGGAGTTCCTCAGTATAAATGCGATAAGTGTGGCTGGGAGCCTGCAGATCCCAAGAATCCGCCTAAGTTCTGTCCTGAATGCGGCGATCCCTTCGGTGATGAGGATATAGTACAGTAACATTAATTGATATTATTATTGGAATTGTTCATGTGACGAATGGAGGTAATTATGGGTTTATTCGATAAAAAAGAATGCGGTATCTGTGGCGGAAAAATAGGACTGTTGGGCGGTACCAAGCTTGAAGACGGTAATCTTTGCGGAGATTGCCATAAGAAGCTTTCACCTTACTACAGACCCGGAAAGAGTACTTCGATAAACGATGTGAGAGCTCACCTTGAATACAGAGAAGCAAACAAGGCTCTCGTACAGGAATTCAATGCTACGAAGATCATGGGTAAGACCACAAAGGTATATGTTGATGAAGAAAAGGGACAGTTCCTTGTTTCCGGCTCTTCAAACTTCAAATCGACCAATCCCGATGTTATGAAT
>CACYCJ010000010.1 GCA_902772925.1 uncultured Lachnospiraceae bacterium | reverse complement strand
TTATCAAGCCTTTCTTTCATTTCGTCGGGCTTTTTGCCGGCCAGCACAAGAGGAAGGTAAATGTTATCTTCTATCGAAAATGTGTCAAGCAGATTGAAATCCTGAAAAACATAACCCATGTTGTCTCTTCTGAACTTGGCAGCATCCTTATCCTTTACATTTCCGAGATTCATTCCGTCAAGGATAACCGTTCCTTCAGTAGCCTTATCCAGTGCCGCCAGGATATTAAGCAGCGTTGTCTTTCCGCTTCCGGATTCACCCATTATGGCAACATATTCACCCTTCTCTACGGAAAAATTCACATTCTTAAGAGCCTCCACCGACGCTCCACCGAAACGGGTTTTATATACCTTTTTAATACCTTTTGCTTCAAGTAAACTCATGATACGTAATTCCTTTCAACTTAACAATTATAACTCATCAGGTTAAAAAGAGTATAAAAAAATAAGCAGATTCATTCCATCGAATCTGCTTACATAATTCTTACATATTTGTCACAACTTTCGTACAGCCTGATCTTCCGCACTCACGGCCAAAGCCTTACAGTCTACTCAACTTCCAGTTTCTTCACCGATAAATCCATCTTTATCTTCGTCCCGACTCCGGGAGTCGACTCGGCCGAGATCTCATGTCCCAGATTTTCGCAAATCCTCCGACAAAGATACAGCCCTATCCCGCTCGCTCTTTTATCCTCTCGCCCGTTAAAGCCGGTATAGCCGTTCTCGAAAATTCTCGGAAGGTCCTCAGGAGCGATTCCGATACCGGTATCCTCTACAACCAGGATATCCTCCGTTTCCATATAAATCTTAATCCCGCCTGTAAAGGTGTATTTAACCGCATTTGAGATAACCTGCTCTATTACGAAAGAAAGCCATTTCTCATCCGTAAGAGTTTTTCTTTTAATCGGTTCGTATTCCATTTTCAGCTTCTTGGAAATGAAATCCCTCGAAAATTTTCTGATCGCAGAGCGGATTATATCGTCAAGCTCACATTCTCTTATTACATAATCCGTACTGTCCGAATCGAGACGAAGAAAGGTAAGGACCATCTCGACATATTCCTCGATCCTGTTCAGATCGCCGCCAAGCCGTCTTGCGACATCCGTATCCTCCGACTGAAGCGCAAGCCGCATTGACGCGATCGGAGTCTTGATCTGATGTGCCCACACCGTGTAATACTCGACCATGTTGTTATAATCGGAAGCGGCCTTCTGTGAATGAAACCTTTCCTCTCCCTTAAGCATTTCGATGATCTCACGGTAATCCCGCTCGATAATACTGCTTGTCTCTGCCGGATCTAAAGAGATCATTGTTCCCTCCTGCTTAAACTTCCGGTGCCTGATCACAGTAACCCTGTAATCGACTATCCCGACGATAAGCAGTATGACAATGCTTAGTATCAGCGGGTACAGAACCGTGATTACCGGCATGTCAAAAAGCAGATATGAAGATGAAAATATAAGTATTACAGCAATGAAAATGATTATGATCCGGGATCTCATTTTCAGATAATCGGAAATCATTCCCGCTTCCTCCTGCTTAATTTTTTCTGATATTACCTATCTTCGAGAATGTAGCCCACGCCGAACTTCGTCTTTATGATATCCTTGAGTCCGATGCTCTCGAGAGTCTTGCGGAGGCGCGCCACATTTACGGAAAGAGTATTTTCGTCCACATAGCAATCCGTTTCCCAGAGATCCTCCATCAGCTTCTCGCGGCTCACCACCTTGTTTTTGTTCTGCATCAAAATAAGCAGAATGCGGTACTCATTTTTTGCAAGATCAACCTCCCGGCCGTTAAAGGAAAGTGTGTTGCTATTAGTATTCAAAACGGCGCCCGCAGCATTTATCGTAAATGAAGCCTTGCTGAAATCATAGGCCCGGCGAAGAAGCGCGGAAACCTTCGCGATAAGCACGCTCTGATCGAAGGGCTTTGCAATGAAATCATCAGCCCCCATATTCATAGCCATCACAATATTCATGTTATCGGATGCGGATGAAATGAAGATTATCGGAACCGAGCTCGTCTTCCTTATCTCATTACACCAATGATAACCGCCCATAAAAGGAAGCGTGATATCAAGAATTATGAGATGGGGCTCGAAAGCTGCAATCTCACCCATAACATTCCTGAAATCGGAAACATTGCGGCACTCCATCCCCCAGTTCGAAAGGCAGCTTTCGATGCCGGACGCAATCCCGCTGTCATCCTCGACAATATAAACCTTATACATACTCACCTCAAAAATATGACAGGGGACTATCCCCTGTCACATTATTCAACCACCAGGGTGGCAGATCCGTAAAGCTTGAGCGGCTTGCCGGTCTCGTCGAATTCCGTTGTGTACCTTACATGGAAGGGAACTCTTCCTACCGTAAGCGGAATGATGTCTTCTATCGTACCGACGCCCTCTTCAAGCTGTTTCATCATATCTCTGTATTTATCCGCAACCTCGGGCGGGAATATTCCGGCCTTAATTGCGGTTTCGGGATAATCAACAACGAGCGGAGGAAGGTTAAGATCCCTCATACATCTGTAGCAGGGTCTCATTTCCTTCGTCGCAACATCGACCTCCCAGGCGTACACATTTGCCTGCTCGAAGGCATTCTTAAAACGCCTCTCATTCTCTTCATACTGATTCAAAATCTGCTGTTCCTTGGTAATGTTCCTTACCATCGCATATAACAGATATTTATCGCCTCCGTGACCTATGATGCGAATGCTGCTTCTTACGCAGATCTTCTCCTCACCGCAGATATCGGTGCAGATCTTCATCCAAGTCTCACAGGTTTCCTCATCCGCAGACTCAATAGCGTCCAGGATCGTATCCTCATAAATCTTTCTGTTTTCCTCGTCGAGGTAATCCCAGGGATTCGTCTCAAAAATCTGCTTTTCGGTCCTGCCGCAGCCGACCTCGGCAATGTATTTTTTATTGACTCGAAGTATCTCAATGCTTCTGTCACTTGTATCATAAACAAACATTGAAGCAGGTCCGGAAAAATTATTGAAAATGAGAGTCTCCATTGACTCGGGATTCCAGAATCTGCCGGAATCAAGCGCATTAACAAGTGACAACGAAGCAGTAAGCGGCTCATGCTTAACAGTCTTGATGTATTCGATAAATGTGTCCTCGTCCGAAGGAACCGAATACAAGAAGCCCTGAATGTAATTGCAGCCGATACTCTTCAGATAATCGGCAAGCTCCACGGTCTCAACGCCCTCCGCGATAACCGGGGTATCAAGCCATTTTGCCATCTGCACGATCGAGCTGAGAATAGTACCACCTCTTCCGCCGATATCTCCGCGAATGAAGATCATATCCAGCTTAATGATATCAACCATCAGCCCCTTGAGGATATTTAGGGACGAATAGCCGCTTCCGAAGTCGTCCATTTCCACAAGATAACCGAGAGAATGAAGCCTCGAAAGAACTGAAGACATAAGCTCCATTCCACCTATGGCCGAAGACTCCGTAACCTCTATACGGAGATATTTAACGGGAATACCATATTGCTTTCTGATATTTTCAATGGAATCGATGTAATTTGTATTATAGATATCAAATCTTGACATATTTACGGAAACAGGCATCAGGCTGATACCTTCATCCATACATCTCTTCTGGAATTTACACACATGCTCGAAAACATGAAGATCGGCCTTGTAGATAAGACCGTTTTTTTCAAGAACCGGGATGAAATCCGCCGGTGACTGAGATCCGAACTCGGGATCCTTCCACCTCATAAGAGCCTCCGCTCCAAGCATTCTTCCCGTTGTGTGATTTATCTGAGCCTGGTAATTCACATAAATCTGATCTTTTTCGATAGCCTCATCAAACTTTTGGATCAACTCAGCGTCAGTCATTGTTCTATTCATTATATGATCACCCCCTGCTATTTATATCAAAACAAACACACTTTTATATTAACACTTTCAACCGTTTGAGTCCACCTTAAACCGATGTTTATTTGCGGCAAATGCGACAGCCTATCTTCTGCAGACCATATCAATGATAATCTTTATATCGTCAATATCCCCCTGCACCTTCTCAATCTCCTCGGGATAAACCACTTCCTTCGCAATCCAGTCATTTTTGTCAAATGCGTCGTTCACCTCACAGAAACCCGCAACGACTTTATTGCCGTAGAACCGAAGTCCGATCCCCTCATACTTCTTCTGAAGACGTTCAAGTACTTCCATAAAATCCGGCGTCAGAAGATAAAATGCGTCATGCGCATCCTCAGAATATATATCAAATATACCGTTAAACCGGCTGCTTTCCATTTCAACCTTATTTTTCCCGAATGCCGTATCCGCCGGTTTACGGTAAAAATATTTCGAATATATGCGCGTGCCATCGACACATTTTCCCTGATAATCAAAAACGATCATCCTGCCGTGAAAACAGATATTTTCTCCGGACCTTTGGGATTTGTACTTGTCCTTCAGAACTACCTCTGCCATCTCAAAACCGATCCCGTTATAGACAGCCTTCACATAATCCTCCGATTCAATCTGATTTCCCTTCTTACAAAGGTCGAAAGCATTGACCGTTTCCAGATCAAAGCCGGCGCGCCACGCATAAAAAACATCATCGAAATTTTTCTCAAGAGGCTCCTGCACGAAAAGCTCCTTATAAATAACCTTGTACCTCTCATGAGTACCGGGAATCAGTAAGCCGCCGACTACACCAATGGCGAGACCGATAAATGACCAGACACCGGACTGAAAAATCCCCATCGAAATAAAGAAAATAATGACGCCTGTTCCTATCAGACAAACACCGGCAGAAACCTGCCGTCTCACTGCCTCAAGCTTTTCCAATTTCTTATAAATATTCACGACAAAACCTCCATTTGGTGAGTATTTTACCACAAATAATGCATCTTGCCGACTGTTTTTGCATCTTGTCCTGTGAAGTATTGAATGCAGATGAAGAGTGGTTTATTCTACAGGCATAGTTTGAATATGGATGACACAGGGGACAGGTACACAGTCACCTGCGGTGACAGATGTACCCGTCCCCGTGTCATCCTGAACAAAGAAAGGTTGGTATAAAAATGGAACTGATATTATTACTCATTTTAGTTACTCTCGAAATCGGATTCGCTGCTTTTGAATTTACAAAGTCCGAAACAAAGAGCAGCTGGAGTCTGAAGCGTCTTGTTGCAAACGGTATTGAAACAGCTGTCTATCTACTGATGGTGCTGCTTCCCGGAATTGATTTTTCCTTCAGGTTCAAGGGACTGTTATTAATGCTGATCGTAAGGATCGTATTCTCAGGAATCTTCTTCCTGATTTTCCGTAAAAGCGAAAAGCAGAAGAAAAAAGCTGCAATTATTATAAGTGCTCTGATCAGTATACTTATT
>CACYCJ010000009.1 GCA_902772925.1 uncultured Lachnospiraceae bacterium | reverse complement strand
CTTCTGCGAAAGAGAATTTGCCTGCATCTGATGATTTCACTTTAGAGATGCGTGCAACTAAAGGCGATGTAAATGCTCAGTATCAGATCGGTATGCGCTGGGTAACAAGCAATGATTGTTCTGATGTGGTAAAAGGGGTGAAGTATTTAGAATCAGCAGCTCGTAATGGCTATGCTCAGGCGCAATATGCGTTAGGCGTGATTTATCATAAAGGCTCACCAACGTGTGGAATATACCGCAATATAGATCTCTCTCGTCAGTATATGCAACAGGCTTCACGGAATGGAAATGCTAAAGCAAAAAAGTTTTTGGAATTAAACTATGGTGAGTAAAAGGTTGATATATATAGTAGTGTGTATGGTTGCCATTTTGACAACCTCTGCCCATACTGGTTATCGCACGGCCGAGCTCCAAAGGTTAGCAACGGCCTTGGCGCTCGATGAGACGAAATTGAAAGAAGGAGAAAACTACCTCTTGTTGAATAAGCAGCCGATTATTGTCTGCGTGAAGAATAATACCGTCAACCATATTGGACTTCGCTTATTTAGCAAAGAAATGCGTAATGCAGGTAATTCGCCCATTTTCAATTTTCTGGAACGATACTTTCTGCAATTAAAGTATCAGCCAACAGACAAGACTGCTCAAAAAATGATTTCTGACGACCAGTTCATGTTTGTAGTAGGCTCAATTAATACAATCGATAATATCCGCTTATCGGATGATTTCGCATTCAATTATGATAAGCGCCGTTATACGGCTACTTGGACGAGAGCAAGCTTGCCACTCCTTTCTGTAAGCTTTCCTGTAGAGTATGAATTAATCAGTGGCGAGAATAAGATTGAAGCAGAAAACAATCTTATGTCTGACATTATAAACACTGTTATCACAGAATTTGAGAACAAGTCTGCTTATGATGCTTATTACATCAATGATAATTTCTCTAGTCGTCTCTACTATCAGAAAGGCAAGTTGGTTAACAGTGTTCGTCATCCTGCTGAAACTGTTTCAAACATGATGCTGAGCCTTCAGGCGAAAGGCGCTTATGACATGGATGTAACACAAATATTATATGGCTTTAAGAAAACAGTTTTCAATATTCCACTCCGTCAATGGATAGCATTTTGCAAGAAAAACAATTGCCATCTCTATATTGGAATAGACGAAATGAATGCTGATGGAGATGTGAAAGCTGTGGTTATAGCTGTCAATGAGTCAGAGAACTACAATCATGTGCTGACAATCGATGTGCCTCTCAAGGTAATCCAAGCTCAAAGTGGAGTCATTGAGGCAAGCCTCTATCCTTATGTTCCTACTCACAACGTGAAGGAACTTTTTGGAAAATATCGTAAGTCAAACCGCAAATTGTTTGTCAGTAAATGAAGCGGGCCCTCATATCGTTATCCATCCTAAGTTTTGCACTATATGCCAGTGCAAAGGATAGCCGGCTTGAAGCCATCAATGCCGTGAAGAAAGATACGGCTTTTCTCTATGCGGAGGCTACGATGGCTTCAAAGGAAGAGGCTGCGCAAGTTGCTTACGAGCTTCTGCAAGGCGAGATCATCAGATGGTCTGAGGAAAAGCGTATCCCTATTGATAGCATAACAGCTTGTAAACTTAGTGCAACGGCTGATACAATGGTAGCTCAGCGTGCCGCACTGCATCGTGTGTTCTGTTATATAAATAAAGATCGTATCATGCCTTTGGCATCACCAGAAAAGCGAGATTCCTCTCTGTTAAACGAGAAGACTAAGGAAACACTCATGCGCAAGTTCGCACTTAAAAAGGATAATGGCGTATTGAAAAAGATTCTTCATGCCAAGAATTTCTTTGAGCTTCGTGAGATTATGGAACCTCTGAAAGAACGTGGTGACATAGTGGATTATGGAAAATACGCATCCATGAAGAACCCTGCAGATTGCTATCTGATAGTCTATGATCCCGCAGGCAATATCTGTGCTTGGCTTGATAAAGGATCAGACACACGACGAAATCTAAAGACGGGAAAAGAAGATACTGTTAAGAATTATAGAGGATGCGGAGCCATCTGGTTTATCATTAAAGAATAAAAGAAGAAACAATAAACTAAAAGAATATGAAAAAGATAGTTATTACCTTCATCTTGCTTGCACTGTGCAGTTTCACTGCTACAGCCTACAATCAGGTGCGCTTTGTCATTAATGACGGCATCACAAACCAACACCTCAAGCGACAGATTGAGCAGGCAGTTTCGATAGTGATGACAGATATTAATAAGGCTCAGGAGAATAACGCTTCAAAATTGGAGCTTTCTCAAAGTTGTATGACGAGAGAAGCCTCTCAGGAATTAAACAGATTATGGGAGAATGAGCATTTCCGTTGTGTGGAAGAAGAGGTAGTAGAGCGATTGCTCACAACGCGCACAGGCTATCAGGTTCGCAATATACCGTTGATTGTGAACGCTGCAAACAAAAATGAAGAGTTGGGTTATCAGGAAGCAGTTATCAACTTTGATGCCCAAGGTGTCATCACCAGCTTCTACTATACTATCAATCCAGAACTTTATTCAAAATTGCGAATGACGCAAATGGGAGATAAACGCTATGAAGTGACTGATATTAAAGACCGCATGATGATACTTGACTATGTGGAACATTTCCGCACAGCCTATAATATGAAAGATCTAAAGTTCCTGCGTCAAGTATTCTCAGACGATGCGCTGATTATAACGGGTAAGGTTATAAAGGTGCGCAAGACTGAGATGGCTCCATCGGGAAATAAAGTCATTTATACCACACAGACCAAACAGCAGTATCTTCAGAATCTG
>CACYCJ010000008.1 GCA_902772925.1 uncultured Lachnospiraceae bacterium | reverse complement strand
CGGGGATTGAAACATAGGTATCTCTCATTATGGAGATAAATGCAACCGAATGCTTCAAGGGATTAATGGAACAAAGAATTATCGTATCCGATCTTTGTCCGCCCTGTCCGTCCCTCGCATCATCACCCACGAGCAGCACATTTATCTTTGCGCCCTTCATGGAAGTAAATCTTTCCGAAACGACCGTATCGACATGGGTAAATCTTTTTGTGATAGTCGAAAATGCGCCGAATACCGCAACGAAAACTAGTACAAGCGCGATCAGTACGGCTATCAGAGCCTTGATCCATCCGCGGCCTTTTTTCTTGGGATAGGGTGCTGTATAAAAATCATCCTTATCGCTTTGCTTTTTGAGTTTTACCCTTCTATCCTCATCCCGTCTTTCAGAGCGGCGATTTTTTTCATCATTTCTTCTCTTAGCGCGTTCCTCATCTCTTCTCTCGGAGCGGCGGCTTCTTTCTTCATCTCTCCTCTCAGAGTGACGGCTTCCCTCGTCTCTTCTCGACGCACGGCCTTCATCCCTTCTTTCGGGGCGGCGGCTTCCTTCGTCTCTTCTCGGCGCGCGGCCTTCATCCCTTCTTTCGGGACGACGGCTCCCCTCATCTCTTCTATCCGGACGACGATCGTAATCATCATATCTGTCGGAGCGGCGGTCATAATCATCGTCGTATCTGTCGGAACGGCGGTCGTAATCATCGTCGTATCTCTCGGGGCGGCGATCATAGTCATCGTCATATCTGTCGGAACGGCGATCATAGTCATCGTCATATCTGTCGGAACGGCGATCGTAGTCATCATCGTATCTGTCGGAGCGACGCCCATAGTCATCGCCATATCTGTCGGAGCGATGCTCATAATCATCGTCGTATCTCTCCGATTTTCTGCCGCGATTTTCGGATGCTCGTTTAATATTTTCCTCGTACTCTTTTCTTCTTCTGATCTCCCTCTTTTCTCTCATCGGAAGATTCTTATCAAGAATTTCAAAGCTGTCCGGATCGCCATAATCCGTAAAATCATCGTATCCTTTTTTACTCATACGTAAAATCCTTTCAGTCAGGGACTTCCGGTTTTATGACATCAGAAAAATGTTATACTGTATCCTTTATCAAATGTCACACCCGGAGCAAGCACTTCGGCGTATTCCCTGTTTTCTAATTTACAGTCAAAGTCATCTCTGTCTGCCCTGCCATACCAGGGTTCTATACAAACAAAGGGAGCATGCTTTCCGACCGGCGACCATATACCGACAACCGGAGTATCAAATTCAACTCTGATCTTCTCCCGGTCTCCGTTTTCCAGAATGGAAATGAATTTCATATCCTTACTGTAAATTATCAGCGCATCTTCGCTGAAAAGCTCGTCAGACATCTTAAGTCTTCCCTTGTCTACAGGAAGTATCTTTGTCTTTCCGGAAACAGTTCCGTTCTTTGTAAGTATTTCGGAAGTTATTATATCACCCGTGTCAAGTAGCAATTCATCACTATCCAAGTCAGCGTTAAATGCAGGGTGTGCTCCAATGGAAAAATACATATTTTCATCATTGGTATTTTTTACCTTCCAGTTAACATAAAGTTTTCTATCCTCAAGAATGTAGCTGATATAAAGATCAAATCCGAAGGGATACTTTTCAAGGGTTACTTCACTGTCGGAAAGCCTAAAGCAGATTTCATTTTCCTTTTCGGAGACCATCTCAAATTCACTGTCCCTCGCGAAGCCGTGCTGGGACAGCTTATATTCCCGTCCCCTAAAAATGCTTTTCTTATCCTTATAATTTCCTACAACCGGAAAAAGCACGGGTGATGTCCTTCCCCAGAAGGCAGGATCGGCCTGCCACATATATTCATAACCCGTTTTCACATCAACGACCGATCTAAGCTCCGCTCCGTGGCTCGAAAACTTAACCTTCAGTTTATCATTTTGAATAGTATATTCTGCCATAATACCCCCCCATAAACCAAATACTGCATTAAACACAGGACTCGCAAAAAGCGAGTCCCGTTGTTTCTCTATAATCCCATAAGGCAACTTTTTACATTGCTTTAAGTGTTTCGGCAATAGCCTTGATAAAGTTCTCGGTATTAAGAACCTCAACATCCTGAAGTGTGGTAATAAGTGCAAGATCCTTTGTCATTTTGCCGGATTCTATGGTTGAAATGGTAGCCTTCTCAAGCTTATCGGCAAATGCTCCGAGCTCAGGATTTCCGTCAAGCTCTCCTCTCTTCCTTAATGCTCCCGTCCATGCAAATATCGTAGCAACGGGATTTGTTGAAGTTTCCTCACCGTTAAGATGCTTATAATAATGTCTCTGAACCGTTCCGTGAGCAGCTTCGTATTCATAATATCCATCCGGAGATACAAGCACGGAAGTCATCATTGCAAGTGAGCCGAATGCAGATGAGAGCATATCACTCATTACATCACCGTCATAATTCTTGCAGGCCCAGATAAATCCGCCCTTTGACTTCATAACTCTTGCAACTGCATCATCTATAAGCGTATAGAAATATTCAATACCTGCAGCATCGAATTTTTCCTTATACTCGGCGTCAAATATTTCCTGGAAGATATCCTTAAATGTATGATCGTATTTCTTTGAAATCGTATCCTTTGTAGCAAACCAGAGCGTCTGCTTTGTATCAAGCGCATAATTGAAGCAGCTTCTTGCAAAGCTTTCTATGGATTTATTAACATTATGCATTCCCTGTACGATTCCGGGGCCGTCAAACTCATGCACTTCAAT
>CACYCJ010000007.1 GCA_902772925.1 uncultured Lachnospiraceae bacterium | reverse complement strand
CCTACGGAATGTCTACGATCCAGCACTTTATGTCTCCGATATTTTCAAGCTTCTCAAGCTCAAATATCGCATTATTTACCTTATCTTTATCGTCAAATAACGCAAATACTGTAGGGCCGCTTCCACTCATCATAGCCTTCACCGCTCCCGAGTCCTCCAGAGCATCGATTATCCTTCCTATCTCCGGGTGATTCGGTACCGTAACGAGCTGAAGCACATTTTTCATGCATGGCGCAATTTTACGAAGAAGCTCGCCGAAGCTTACATTTCTTTGCCCGTCATCCTTAAGAAGCGCTATTATCCCGTCTGTATCCGGTCTTTCTTCATCCTTTATATCCTTTGCGTCTATTGCCTTGTAAACTTCACCGGTAGATACGCTGCACTCGGGCTTTACAATAACAAATGTGGCATCGGGAAATTCCGGAAGCGGTGTAAGTATCTCACCTATTCCCTCGGAAAGTGCGGTTCCGCCCATCAGACAATAAGGAATGTCCGCTCCGAGGGTCGTGCCTATCTCGCTTAATCTTTCCTCACTTATACCGTATCCCAGAAGCTCATTGACGCCTTTCAGTGTTGCCGCCGCATCGGTACTTCCTCCCGCAAGCCCCGCAGCTGCCGGTATATTTTTTTCAAGAATGATCCTTACACCGGGAGAAATCTCGTCTATATTAACAAAGACGCCCATATCCGATCCGCAACCTGCCTTATCTTCAAGGTCTCCATTTGACAATGCCGCCTCCAGCATCACTGCCTCCGCAGCCCTGTATACCAGATTTGTCTTATCTGCAGGAACGATTGAATTTTCCTCAGTCATGGAAAACTCAATTCCTTTTTCTATTTTTTCAAATGTCAGAACATCATACAGATCAATGCTTTGCATCAGCATTTTCACCAGATGATATCCGTCATCCCTTTTCCCGAGTACATCGAGAGTAATATTGATCTTTGCATATGCTTTTTTTGTAATCATATTTAATACCTTTTAATCATTTGATACGAAGCTTTGCGCCGCATGCAAGCTCTTTTTCCAGCTCTGACAACATATTTTTCTCTATAATATCCCCCGCGTGAATAACGGGTATTCCCGGAGGGTAAACATAAACTGCATTTTCAGACTTTTTTCCTTCAGATTCCGAAAGCGGACATTTTCCGGTTTCGGTCAAAATAAAAATATCCTCAAAATAATTACCGCCTATGGAACTGCCGACTCCCGGAGCCTTTGACTCGATATAACCGTCAAGCCCCTCGATTGCCCCAAGCAAAGTATCAAACGCAGCTTCACTGTCCATAACCGTAGCTATCGCAACCATATGGCATCTGCCGGACATTTCCATAACGACCTTATAATGCTCTTCCAGATATAAAGCCGCATCCCTTCCGCTCATGCCTTCTACTAGAAATGTCAGTCTCGAAGGATCCGTGCCCGAAAGCAGCTTAATATGCTTCACACCTTCAGCCTCGAAGCCTTCCCGGAAGCTCATCACCCTATCATAAAATGCGTCGAATTCGCTTCTTTTTTCATCGCACAGGGCGACGCATTTTTCCATACCTGCAAGGAAAATGTACGATGGCGAGGAGGATTGAAAAACCGAAAGATACTTTTCGACTTTTTCCTTTAATGCCTCATCCTCGGAAACAATGTGCAGCACCGCCGTCTGCGTCAGTGACGGAAGAGTTTTATGGAGACTTTCCACTACGATATCGGCATTTCCTTTAATTGCCGAAACGCCGAACCGATCCGAAAACGGAAGATGCGCTCCGTGAGCCTCGTCCACGATAAGCTTCATATTATATTCCGTAAGAACCTTTTTCACCGCAGAAGTATCCGAAATGATACCTTCGTAGGTAGGTGATGTCATCACAAATGCCGAATATAAAATGCCTTCTTTTTTCTTTTTTTCAAGATATTTTCCGAGAGCCGTCGGATCTATGCTTTCATATATCCCTGTCACCTCATCCTGCATCGGATGAAAAATCTCATAGGGAGCCTTTGTAAGCTCTGCCCCGTTAAAAACCGACTTATGACAGTTGGCTGCCACAAGAAGCCCCGGAGCTTTTTCTTCGGTTTTATTCTTTTTTGCACAGGCCATAACCGCTGCAAGCAGTCCGCCTGTCGAACCATTTACAAGATAATAGCTTCTGTAAGTACCGTATACCTTTGAGAGCTCATTCATTGATGAGAGGATCATTTCCTCAGGATGATGAAGATCGTCCAGTCCCCTTACTTCCGTAAAATCCTTCTCAAACATAGGGTCAATCGATGCATTTCTTTTATGCCCCGGCATATGCCACGGATATCTTTCCTCGGATATATATCTTTCAATGCCTTCATTTATATAAAGCTTCATTATTTCAATACCGTTTTTTCATCCCTTCAGGATTAAATAAGTAATCATAATCATTCCCGTCAAGCATCACTGAAAAGCCAGGAAATAACAAGCTTCATTATAACAAAAAATGCATATTAACTCAACAATGTCTGCTCCTGCAGATAAAACTGTCAGATAAAACATCTGCCCCGGTAGAAATGAAACATCTTGATTGAATTTTTGTATTGTTGTATCATTAGGAAGAATTGTCCGGTTTCTTAGTAAGCGGGTCAATCCATATTGCACATATAATGATCAATCCGCGTTCTCGCTGTCGTGAAGAACGTTTTTGAAAGGACAAAAAAATGAGTGAATCATCCGTAAATGAAAATACGACGAACACCGAACCTGAAATTATTAATGATGATTTCAGTGATCTTGAAGGAAGTATGACTGAAAGCTTCGTCATAAAGAAAAAAGAGCACCTTCCTAAATTCGGACCCGGCCCTCTTTTCTTTGCGATCACCTTCGGTCTTACCGTGGCTGCGGTTATCGTCGGACATATCAGCCCCATCAGTCAGGGTATAGCCTCATTTAAATGGCTGAGGTATACCTATATAGGACTCGGAGCAGTCGTATTGCTTGTGGCTCTGAAGTTTTATGTAGATGCATTGGTAAACTCAAGGATAGATGAAGCTATAGAAAATAACCGGCTGGTTACAACCGGCGTCTATGCCATAACCCGAAACCCTATCTATTTTTCCATAATAGCTCTTTGTACGGGAATCCTGTTCATTTCGGGAAATACTTATATGTATGTGCTGCCGATCCTGTATTGGGCTTTCCTTACGGTTATCCTCAAAAGGACCGAAGAGATATGGCTTCTTGAGAAATACGGCCGGAAATACCTTTTTTACATGGAGCATGTAAACCGCGTAATTCCCAATCCATGGAAAAAAATGCCGGACGTAATGCCGACATTTAGTGATAAGACTGATAAAACCGAGGATAACGATACCGACAATGCCCCGAGCAGCAAAAATGCTTCTGAAAATGCTGATAATTCTTCGGAATCTGCATCCGCATCAACCGAATCCATGACCGAAAACCTTATAACCGGCTCTGATGACTCGACAGATGTGCTTACGGGAGGAAAGAAATAATTATTTAAAAATCAGCTATCCTCTCCACAACTTCCGGCGGTGTGTCGGCAAATATTTCAGCGCCCTCGGCAACCAGGTATTCCCGGTCTCTGAAGCCCCAGGTTACTGATATGCAGGGGAGCTCGGATGCGGCGGCAGTTTCGAGATCCACCTCGGAATCGCCGACATATACAACCTCTTCCGGTGTTACACCGAGTAACTCCATAGCCTTATTTGCCATATCCGGAGCGGGCTTTCTTTTTATTCCCGCCTTTTCATTTTCTCCTATTGCCACATCTATATATTCGGAAAAAAATGTTGTATTCAGTTCCTTCACCGCACTATCTACCTTATTTGATATTATCGCGGTCTTATAGCCCTTTTCGTGAAGAGCCTTCAGCATATCAAGTACGCCCTCGTAGGGTCCTGTCTTATCAAGACAGTGCTTGTTATAATGAATCCGGAATTCTTCATACATCTCATTTATCAGTTCTTTATCGGTTCCCTCCGGGGTTGCCCTTTGAAGCAGAACCAGTAGCCCGCTTCCGAGAAATCGCCTTGCATCATCAAGTGTCCGGAGCGGCATACCGTGTAGATCAAGAACATAATTCAAAGAATCCTTTAAGTCCTCCAATGTATCAAGAAGCGTTCCGTCTAAATCAAATATCACAGTTGTTATCACAGTTTTCTCCTATGTATTTCGAGTGCATTCGGCTGATTATCAACCGTTATCTTCGCTTCCTCCCATGTACAGCTGATAATACTTACCTTTCATGTCAAGAAGCTCGTCATGGGTTCCCTGTTCTATGATCCTTCCCTGTTCGAGAACTATAATACAATCACTGTTCTTTACGGTCGAAAGTCTGTGTGCGATCACAAATGTGGTCCTGCCCTTCATAAGACTGTCCATACCGTCCTGAACCGCCTTTTCCGTTCGGGTATCGATAGAGCTTGTCGCTTCATCAAGGATCAGTGCGGGCGGATCGGCAACGGCTGCCCTTGCAATGGCAAGAAGCTGTCTCTGTCCCTGGGAAAGTCCCGCTGCATTTCCCGTAAGAATGGTATTATAGCCTTCGGGAAGCTGTCTGATAAATGTGTCCGCATTGGCAAGCTTTGCTGCCGCGATACATTCCTCATCAGTCGCATCCAGTCTGCCGTATCGGATATTTTCCATAACCGTATCCGTAAATAAATGTGTCTCCTGGAGAACAAGTCCCAGCGAGCGGCGAAGATCCTTCTTCTTGATCTTGTTGACATTTATTCCGTCATATCTGATCTTTCCATCCTGTATATCATAAAATCTGTTAATGAGATTCGTGATAGTGGTCTTGCCTGCCCCCGTCGAGCCGACGAATGCTATCTTCTGTCCGGGCTCAGCATGAAGAGTCACATTATGGAGCACCATTTTTTCCGGAACATAGCCGAAATCCACATCATCCATTACGATATCGCCCTGAAGCCTCTTATATTCAACCTCATGGCTTTCCTGATGTTCGTGTCTCCATGCCCATATACCCGTTCTTTCCTCTGTCTCTATCAGCCTGCCCGATTCTTCCTTAACATTTACGAGCGAAACATAGCCGTCATCGGTTTCCGGCGTCTCATCTATAAGCTTAAAAATCCTGTCCGCGCCCGCAAGAGCCATAACGATAGCATTGAACTGCATCGTAACCTGACTTATGGGCATATTAAAGCTCTTGTTATAAGTAAGAAATGCAACGAGTCCGCCCAGTGTAAGTGAAGATGTTCCTGCATATATAATGGCTATCGTAGCTCCTATCACAGTACAGAGAACATAGCTTAAGTTTCCGAGCTGTGCCGTGGTAGGCATAAGAATATTTGCATACTTATTGGCGTTGTTGGCACTTTCAAAAAGGTGATCGTTAAGCTTGTCAAATTCCTCTATACATCCCTCTTCGTGGTTAAATACCTTGACAACCTTCTGACCGGTTATCATTTCTTCGATATATCCGTTAACCTCACCGATGGATTTCTGCTGATCCACAAAGAACCTGCCGCTCAGCTTCCCGAGCTTAGCCGTCACAAATACCATCACAAACACCATTACAAGTGTAAGTATCGTAAGCGGCACATTGATGATGATCATGCATACGAGTGTTCCCACAACAGTGAGCAGGCTCTGTATCAGAGAGGGTATGCTCTGGCTTATGACCTGGCGCAATGTGTCGATATCATTAGTATACATCGACATGATATCGCCGTGAGTGTGGGTGTCGAAATACTTGATGGGAAGGCTTTCCATATGAGAAAACATTTCTTCCCTTATACGCATCAGAGTACCCTGAGTCATATATATTCCAAGCTTCTGATATGTAAATAATGCGATAATTCCCACCAGATAAATGGCACAGACGATCAGCACATCCACAAGCAGCGCATGAAAATCAACGGCTGTTCCATTCTCCACAAATGGCGTAAGATACTTATCTATAAGCGTTCTTGTAAACATTGTTCCCCTGAGGGATGCAAGTACATTAACAATGATACATATCACAATGAGTATCATATTAACCTTGTAATATTTCATCACATAACCGAGAAGTCTCTTTAAGACCTTGCCCGGATTTTCCACAGAGGGCTTCATAAGCGCGCCTCTCATGGCCTTTTTCGGAGGAGTGTTGTTATCTGCCATCAGCCTTCACCTCCTACTTCATCAAAATCACCGTTTCCGACGGTCTGAGCCTCATAAACATCTCTGTAAATTTCGCATTTTTCAAGAAGCTCCTCGTGAGTACCGATTGCGCTGACCCTGCCCTCATCCATGACAATGATCCTGTCTGCATTCTGAATACTGGAAATTCTCTGAGCGATGATGATCTTTGTCATATCGGGCATATACTCTGCAAGACTGCTCCTTATACGCTTGTCGGTAGCGGTATCAACGGCACTTGTACTGTCATCAAGGATAAGTATCGCAGGATTTTTAAGCAGCGCTCTTGCAATACAAAGCCTCTGCTTCTGTCCGCCGGACACATTTGTTCCGCCCTGCTCTATAACGGTCTCATAACCATCAGGAAAGCTTCCTACGAAATCATCAGCACAAGCAATGCGGCATACCTCGATGCATTCCTCTTTAGTCGCATCCTTTTTACCCCATCTTAAGTTATCGAGAATTGTTCCGGAGAAAAGCACATTTTTCTGCAATACCACTGAAACATTGTCTCGAAGCACCTCAAGATCATACTCCTTAACATTGACACCACCTACAAGCACTTCACCGCTGCTCACATCATAAAGTCTGCTGATAAGATTTACGAGGCTTGTCTTGGAGCTTCCGGTAGGACCCATTATACCTATAGTCTCTCCGGAACGGATACTGATGTTGATATTATCAAGTACCGGAGTCTCGGAGTTTTTGTTATATCTGAAAACAACATTCTTAAATTCGATACTGCCGTCCTTAACGCTTCTTTTTGCATTTTCGGGGCTGCTTATGTCTGTCTTTTCGTTAAGCACCTCTGCTACTCTCTCGGCGCTGGCCGCGCTCATTGTGATCATTACGGAGATAGCTCCCAGCAGCATAAGACTTATAAGGATCTGCATACAATACGCCAGAAGCGAGCTGAGCGATCCGACGGTAAACCCATCCGGAAGCCCTGCCTCGGCTACGATAAGCTTTGCACCGAACCAGCTTATAAGAAGTATGCAGGTATAAACTACGGACATCATAATGGGCATCAGGGATATAACATAACCCTCTGCCTTCACAAATGTCTTATAAATATCTCCGGCTGCCGTTTTCAGCTTTTTATTCTCATGATTTTCCCTTGAAAAGCCCTTAACCACGCGGATAGCGGTAACATTTTCCTGAATGCTCTCATTCAGCTTATCATACTTGGGAAATGCGGCAACAAAAAGAGCTGTTGCCTTTTTGCCGATAAAGATGAGCGCAATACCCAAAAAAACAACCGCTATAAGATAAACACTTGAAAGCTTTGGAGACAGGCTTATGGAAAAGATAAGCGCAATAATAAGATTCGCAGGTGCTCTCATGCACATGCGAAGCAGCATCTGAAATGAATTCTGCAGATTTGTCACATCCGTCGTCATTCTCGTTACGAGACTGGAGGTGGAAAATTTATCTATATTGGAAAATGAAAAGGTCTGTATATTTCTATACATAGCCTTTCTCAAATTTTTACCGAAGCCTACCGAGGCTCTGGCGCCGTATATTCCGCCGAGGATTCCGGTAAGCAGCGCTCCGAGAGCCAGGAGGACCATCACTCCTCCGTAAATATATACCTTCTTAAGGGATGTATCCCCGCTTTCCAGCTCGGTTATGATCATTCCCATTATAAGCGGAATGACCGTTTCAAAAATTACCTCAAATATCATAAATACCGGTGTAAGTAAAGTATCCTTCTTGTATTCCTTTACTTCACCCAACAATGTCTTTAACATAAAAAACCTTCAATCTAATCTGAAACTACCCTGTTCTTCCCTTCTCCCTTTGCCTCATAAAGAAGAGAATCAACTCTGCTGACAAGGGCATCAGAGCTTTCATTATCCTTAATCCTGGCTACGCCTAAGCTTACGGTATGACATCCCGATCTGGGGAACTTAACCTCCGAAAACCGTTTTCTTATCTTTTCGGCAAGCTCATTTGCAAGCAGCGAATCATCATCATAAAGGAGGATCATAAATTCTTCGCCGCCCCATCTTCCGCAATTACCATCCTTGGTATTATCGGAAAGGATTTCTCTTACCACTTCACAGAAGCCCTGAAGTACAACATCTCCCTCATGGTGTCCGAATGTGTCATTGACCTTCTTGAAGTTATCCAGATCCATCATGATAACAGCCGGCCTCTTAAGAAACGGCATTGCTTTATAATCACGAACCTTCCTGTTGATCCTTCTGTGAATCTCCCTCCTGTTATATAACTGGGTAAGCTCATCGGTGATCGCAACCTTCTCGAGAAGAGCATTAGCTCTGTTGATCTCATCGGTATATGCTTTAATGAAATTGGCAAGACGGCTTACCATAGAAACCTGTCCTGAGAATTTCTCATTTTCTACTCTGATAAGTATCCTTTCGTTATCATCCGGATCTCCCTCACGCATAGCCGCAATGACCAGAGTCACATTGTGCTGATTCATATATCCGTTGGTCCGGAGGAATTCTCCTGCCGTATAGAATCCGAAGGTTGAAGCCACCTCCTGGAACGGAAGGGTTTCTCTTTCAGCCTCCCTTTCTCCCCAGAACTCCTTTCTTGCGGCACACGAAAAGATCTGGATTACCTGCGGCTTGAAGTCGGCAATCTTCTGACCGTTCATTCTTACGCTTTCGAGAATGGTCCAGGGATCTCCGTAGGTAAGACGCGCCATCGTACCTTCCTCTATATCCGCCGTCATTTCAAGAGAACCATCGGGTCTGCTGAATACCGGCGCACGAAGGATCTGAATTCCGTTATAATCAAAGGTAAAAGGGAATTCCAATGTATTTTTAAAGAAATTGTCATCATTCTTTATATTCAGATACTTATAATATGTATCATACGCGGATCTGCCATCCAGCTCCTGCAAAATAAAGCCATCCGACTTTGTAACCTTGAATGCTTTTCCAAGAGGCTTCCAGCCTGAAATATAGGTCGTCTTAATGTGCATCTTTTCGCCGCCATAGAATACAAAAACAACCGCATTATTGGATATTTCATTACCCTTTGAGAAAACATATGCGTATTTATCATTTATGTTCGGGCCGAATGCGCCACCGCCGAATATCTCAACTTCCTTCTTTGCAAAATGAAAACAATTGCAGAATTTGGTCATTGACATATCTCTCATCGTTGTAAGAAGCTCAATGCCCTTTACCCAGTTTTCTTCATCTGCATACCTAAGTACGCTTTCCGCTACGGACCTGCTTATGTCATCGGTCAGCTTATACTGCATTATCCTCACTTCCGTGGAAGGATCTTCAAATAATGTACAGCTTATTATAGTTGAATAGCTGCTCAAAACACCATTATAAATATTGCCGTTTGCGGAAGCACCGACATACATGGCATCAGGAAGCTCTTTATCTATAACCTCTGTTATCACCTTCACATCATTTGCGTCCATATCCGTGGTATAGATATGAAAAAGCACTCTGGTGGCACCGGTGTTCATTATCCAGAGCTTGATACTTCCTATATCATCTAAAAGTCTGTTTTTATTTGTATAAACATATTGGAGCTGTTTCATATATAATCCTCCAAAAAAATATCGGCAATGCCTCTAACCTATACATATTTCTTCGATCAGTCTCTTCAGTTCGGGTATATTATCGGTCTGTGTAAGCGCCGCCCTTAGAAGTATTGCCGCCTTTTGCGGAGAAAGCGATCCTGAAGCAATGGTCTTATCGCTGAGGAGCATATCTCTTCCGACAAAGCACTCTTCAACCCTTGAGCTTATTACTACAGGCACTTTGATCTCATCAAGAGCCTTCAGATATTCTTCGCTGTATTCTCCCGCACCTGCTCCGGCTATCACCAGGCCCTTTGAAATGCCGGCTGAAAATTTGAGCAAAACTGCCGATGCCTCGGCATTAAAATACATTATTGTTACCACCGGAAGCTCATTTACTTCTGAAATATCAAAGATATGCCTTGAACTTCTCTTTCCCTCTTTGTAGATAGCTTTACCGTCAAAAATATATCCTATCTCTCTTCCTGTCATGGGATCCGGTGAGAATGTGCTTCTTTTTTTTACGCTCGCTCCTTCTATGATCCTGCCGGAAAAAACGACCATCACGCCTCGTCCCGCCGAAGCCTCATCCGATGCGGCATAAAGTGCATCGATCAGATTCCCCGGTCCGTCGGGAGAAACCGCAGTGGAAGGTCTCATTGCTCCCGTAATCACAACGGGCTTATCGGTATTTACCGTAATACTCAGGAAATAAGCCGTTTCCTCCATGGTATCGGTACCATGAGTTATGACAAATCCGAGCACATCATCCCGTTTAGAAAAGCTGTTTATATATTTTACCATTTTTATCCAGATTTTGGAATCAATATCATCAGAATTTATATTGGAAATCTGAATTGTTTTTATATCAAAGGAAAACGGCGTACCTTTAAGTCTGCCGAGTGCATCTGAGAGCAGCTCGTCACTTCCCAGAACACCGGAAGTGTAACCGGTATTATTACCGTTTTCGCCGACTCCCGCTATAGTCCCTCCGGTAGCCAGTACTATTACCTTCTTCCTGCCCTTCGCTTCCTTCTTCATATTTAAGCTCCGATTGTTTCAACGATATCAACACTATGTTTTTTTGATTCTCTCGGTGACACCTTGATGATAAGCCTTACGGTTATAAATATCCAGACGATAAGAATTACGGAGGATACAGCTATAAGCCATGTAATAAGAGAAAGTCTTGTAGTCTGTTCATGAAGCTCATATCTTGCTACATTCTCCCAATAAGGATACTGTATCGGATTGGTCTTCATCATAATATATCTGTCCTTACCCATCGATCTGTAAAGATTCAAGGTTTCGAATCTGTGAGTATTACTCACTATTTCCCTGCTTCCGAAGCTTTCACTGCTGCCCTTTTCTTCATCCTTGGTCTGCAGGGTTTCTTCCATTCCGGTTGCCGAGGAAAGAAGGCTCAGTACATAATCCGTTATCGGCTCAACGGCAACTATACTGTAGCATGTAACGGGCGGCAGAAACGACTGCGGGTCTTGAGTCGTAAATGTATCCGCATCCTTATCCTGCTCCTCACCTGCGGATTTCCCTGTAAGAAATGCTTCGTAGGGAACATAAATGGCATTATAATTTCCGTATGCCTCGCTATAAATCTCGTCCTCGCTCTTTTCCACAACTCCTGCTACTCTGAACAGCCTGCCGTTAATTGTCACCTCCAGACCCTCGATATCGGAGGAGCCGAAAAGAGACCATGCAGTATAATCATCAAGAACCACGCTGAATTTATCGTCTTTATCAAAATAACTTCCGCCCTTAAGCGGGATCGGATGTATATCAAAAAAGTGTCCGCCTACGAAAAATGCTCTTACCTTAAGAGTGGAATCATCCTTACCGATCTCTATCTCCTCTTCTCCGGAAAATGCATCTATCCATGCTGACTTTTCACCTTTTTCCATATAAGCGTCATCATACAGCTTCTGATTAATGGTATTTCTGTAATCGGTGATATCACTCATGCCGATATTTTCGTATTCCGAAAAGAAAACACTTGCCTCGGCAAAGCTGTCCTCTCCGCCCTTCCATCTCGCTCCTGCCTGCTCCGAATAGAGCCTTGCTACCCTGTCATCACTTTGAAGCTTGATATAAAATGCGAAGGACAGAAGGATCACCAGTAAACCTAAGCTTATACAGGTATATCTTATATACTTTTTATTATTAAAAATCGCTGTCATAATACCGGATTCCTGTCTGAAATCATCATTCCTCGGTCAGTCTTACCTGCATTCCGTTTTCAAGCGGCTTGCTTGCGTTTGTTACCACATTATCATATGGCTGTATCTCACCCTTCAGGGCAGAATGTGCCGAATCCCTTGCTACTACTTCAACCTTTTTCTTCTGTACCGTATATCTGTTACCGAGAGGTGTACCCTTGACATTTACAACGAGAACGAATTTACCGTCGCTGTCCTCTTTGACCGCATTATTCGGTACAACCGTTTCGGATTTCAGGCTTTTTTCTCCGACTGAAAGCATCAACGTATCACCGGCCTCAATATAATCTCCGCTGACATCAAATACAACTATCCTTCCGCGATTGGGATTCGAAGGATCCGGATTTATTGCAGAAACAAACGCCGAGCAGCTGTCATCCCAGATGTTTTCTATCTCAGCCTCGTCACCGACCTTTATCAGCATCGATTCCTCACGGGTAATGTTACATTTAATCTTATAGACATCAGTTTTGGGAGTAATACTCATAAGCGGTGCTTCATTATTAACCGTATCGCCGACCTTAATCGTAAAATCATCGATAACACCTGCAACCGAAGCCTTTACTTCTGCGGTATCATCCTGCTTTTCAAGCTTTTCGACAAGCTTCTCCGCCTCCTTTATCTCAGCAAGCTTTGCCTCATTATCCAGAGCATTTTCCTGAACGGTTATCGCATCCTCCTGAAGCTTCTTGGAATAAGCCTTTTGGGCTGCGGCAAGAGCTTTTTCTTTTTCATGGATTGCATCGGCAGCTTCTTCTATGGAAGGAGCCTCACCATAGGATTCAATTTCCGAATTCTTCTGTTCTATCTGAGCCTTTACTTCTTCTATCTTCTGCTTGATTGCCTTCTTTTCTTCGCTGTCCTCCTCACCCTCGGGAGTCTCGCCCATAGCCTCGAGCTGTTTCTCAAGATCTACGAGCTGCTGCTCAAGAGCCGCAAGCTCATTTCTCGCATTTGTGATCTTGGCGGAAAGCTCCTGTGCATTTGTCAGATCTCTTTTTGCCTTATTCAGATCGTCCTGCGCATTATCGATAGCCTCAATAAGATCACTGTTATCAATTCCCGCATTAAGCTGTGCCTTTTCATATGCAAGACGAAGATTCGCCAGGTTCTGTTTTGCTTCACGAAGCTCCTTGTTGTCCTCTTCCTCAAATTCCACAAGCACCTGATCCTTCGTTACGGTATCTCCGGCCTTTACGAGAATCTTCTTTACAACTCTTTCTCCGGAAACGCTGACATCCACGGATTCACCGAGCTCGGCACTACCCTGACACCTTACCTTATTGGATACACTTCCGTCCGAAACGAAAACCGTAGCTACCTCGGGCAGTGAATAGTTCATTATCGTATTAGAGAAAAATGTAAGTAGAAGCAGCGAAGCAACAAAGACAACGGCTACTGCTATTATAACCTTCTTTTTAACACTTTTTCCTTCTTTCATCTGACTTAGTCTCCCTTATTAACCTTTAACTGCTCCGGAATAAGCAATACCGTCTACCAGATATTCTTCTCCATACAGGAATATCATGATTGGCGGAACCATATAAATAGTCGCAACCGAAAATGCAAGACCGATCTCTCCCTGATTGATCTGAGAAAGAAAGACCGACAGCGGATGCATTTCGGGATTTGACAGTAATACCAACGGCTGCTCGACCATATTCCAGTAATCTATAAATACAAGGATCGCAACCGATGCCAGAGCACCCTTACAAAGAGGAATGTAAATCTTCGTAAAAATCTGCCATTCATTTGCACCATCCAGCTTTGCCGCTTCCACAAGAGATTCCGGAATCCTGTTCATGTATTTTGTCAAAAGAAATACACTGAACGGAGCAAAAACCCCGGGAAGTATAATGGCCCAAATGGTATCCAGGATACCCATTTTGTCAGATACGATATAGTTCGGAACCAGAGTTACCTGATAAGGCGTAAGCATAAGAATGATATAAAGGAAAAATATAAGTATCCTTATCTTTCCCTTCCATCTCGAAAACGAATACGCCGCTCCGAGCGCAATTATTATCTGAAATATCATAATGGGTACCGTATAAATAACCGAATTCCAGAACTTAAGCAGATATTCGGGGCTCTTCAAAAGAACGGTCTCATACTGTGTTCCCACAACCTTGTCCGGTATCAGCTTAAGATTAACCTTTTCAGACTTATAATTCTTCGATTCGGAATCCCTGTCACCCGAGCTTGTGTCGAAAACCACACCGTAGTTTGAGCTTATCTCCTGCTCAGACATAAAGGAATTAGCTATCGTGAGTATAGTAGGAAGCAAAAACGAAATCGCAAAAACAGCCGCAATGATCGTCAGAAGTATCAGCTTCACCTTGCCGAAGAGCCTCCTTCGCTTAGCCTTCTTCGCATTCAGCTTCCTCTCAACCTCCGGATTCACTGCCGCTCCTTCAGGATTCACCACTCCTTCGGAATTCACCGCTGCTCCGTCTGCTCCAAGGTCACTCCCAAGAGATTTTTCTAAATATTCAGTTGTAGAGCTCCCATTATTATCCATAAAAATCCCACAATTATTATTTATTGATATGTTTAATATCCATATGTATCTAACCGTAAGCCGGGCATTTGATATATATCTTGAGAGACCGTTTGAGGGCCTCGGTGCTTAGCGATTCACGAGTGTTATCCTTAACACGAAGTGAGAGCTTAGCATCCGCTAGGGGTGCCCTCACCGCGCGAAAGCGTTGTCTCGAAAGACATATATCAAATGCCTGGCGTATGCATGTAGAAAAATCACCCCTCCAGATCTTTGTCGAGAAAATGCTCAAGTGCAAACAGCACCCCTATGATCACGACCATCACCACGCTCATTATCAGCGCAGCCGACGAAAGCTTCTGATAATCCAGACTTCTGAAGGTATTATTCATATAATGCTGTAAGGTATAGAGAGAACTGTAGGGATAATCTCCCACGAGAAGATAGACCTCTCTGAATACCTTGAAGGAATTGATCAGAGAAAGAATTCCCACGAAAAATATAGTGGGTACCAGATATCTCAGCTTGATATAGAAAAACTGCCGCCAGTATCCTGCTCCGTCAAGAGTAGAAACCTCCAGCACATCCTTCGGAATTCCTCCCAGTGCCGAGATATAAAGTATCATATTGTATCCGAGATTTTTCCATAGAAAAAGAACGACGACAACCACCGGTCCGTATTGGGATTTCAGCCAGTCAACACTGTTTCCTCCGAAAACTCCGATGATGTCATTTAAAACTCCGTGATAATCAAAAAGCACCTGCCAAATGAGAACTATGGAAGCCACAGGCACCATTAACGGACTTAAGAAAAATGTCCTGAAGGAGCTCTTAAATGGAATGTTTTCTTCCAGGATCATAGCCATAAGAAGCGAAAGGATGGTAGCAAGCGGAACAGCTATGAGCGAAAAGATCATAGTATTGTTTGCTGCCTGCCTGAAGGCGGGATTCATGATCACATTCTTAAAATTCTCAATCCCCACAAATTTCTGACCGATCGGATTATTGATAAGTGAATAAAAAATAATAATCCCAAAGGGAGCTATAAAGAAAGCAAGAACGCCCAAAAAGGAGGGCATGAGAAATCCCCATGCCTTAAAAATATCCTTTACAGGCATTCTTTTCTTTTTATACTTTATCTCTTTGTTTGAATCCTTATCTAATACTTTTTCGTCAGCCATTTTAATTACCGCAACTTACCTTGATTCATTAATGTAAATAGTCATTCTGTTCTGTATCAGCTCTGCAGTCTCATCTACGGTCTTGTCCCCACTGAAATATCGTGCCGCCTCTTCCTTGACTATAGCGGTAAGACTGCTGTTATAATAAACTGTTTTTCTGGCCTTGCTTACTATATCTCTGAACTGCTTCTCTTCTTTTTCATTAAAAGGTTTGACATCTACGGTAATGTCCCCGATTCCCATTTCATAATCCATAGGAGATACGGTATTTCCGTAAGCATCCTTATATTCCTCTGTTGTAGTCAGTTTTCTTAAATATTCTTCAAATACATCCTTCCTTGTGGGAATATCATATATGATTTCCTTACTGACAGCCTCGCTCTGATACTCGTAGGAAATAAATTCCCTCAGAAATTGCCAACATGCATCCTTATTTTCGGATTCGGATGATATTCCGTAGGAACTTGAAAACTGCACAAAGGTTCCTGCCCTGTCTTCAGTAGGAAAACCTACATATGCGATGTCATTTTTAAATATCTTGCTATCGACCTCAATATCGTAGCCGGTTATATACAGCTGTTTAAAAAGCTGTTTTCCTTCCTGGATCAATTTAATGTAGCTTACTTCTTCATCGTAGTTTATTTCCTTGCTTCCCCTGTTACATATCTCAAGCAAGGCTTTAAAATCATCCGTATCAAAATGGCATTCACCCGTCTGCCAATCCACGAACTCTTCTATATCCGCAGTAAGGAATATATCCAAAAGAGATTCCTTATCGGTATATTCCAGAAGTACCACATCATCATCCTTGGAATCGACATATTTCTTCATCTCGGAAAAAGTCCAACCGTCTAAATTACCTATATCCGACCCCTTGGCTCCCAGTGAAACAATTGAAAAGTTTGAAGAAATGGTATAAATGCCGTCTCCTATCTTACCGGCTTCGATTATATTAGGAAGAATATCATCAGCATTTATTTCCGGATCCTTTTCCATGTAAGGAGCAAGATTTTCAAGGAGTCCTTTTTCCACTGCCTGACTGATGGACATCTTACCGATACCCATTGATATATCATAAATATCCGGAATTTTTCCGGAAGCAATATCGGTACTCATGGCAGCCTCCGGATCGTCCTCACCGGAATAATCCACAATATCTATCCTGTATTCATTATTCTTTTTATTAAAAGCGGAAGCAGTGGCCTTAAGACCCTCCGAAGCATTGTAGGTCATAAGAGTAATGCTTTTCTTATCCTTTACCTTATCCGGATCGACCTTTACATATTTAAGTATCTCAATCCCCGAATAATCCGCCTTATTCTGAAGAACTATCAAAGTATCCCTGTTCGGAAGACAGAATTTACTTATAAGACCGTCAACTATATCGGAAGCATTATAATCTATTATTTTAGTTGCTTCCTTTGCTTCTATATCATATGCGTAAATTCCTTTTTCGTCACAATAATAGAAATCAGCTGTTTCGTCCCCGTTTAAAAGACATTCAGATGACTGAAAATACTCGACATCCAGATCAAAGGGCTCTCCGAGCGAACCTGTCTTTGCATCAACGATATTAAGTGAAATCTTTTCAGACTCGTAATCATCCTTTTTGATTACGATCTGTCCGTCTCCCGTAAATGCGGCCTGACTTATTATGCCCTCAAAATTTGCTTTATTAATCTCCTTACCGTTGCTGTCATACATATAAATGTGCGACTCTGTAAATAAAATCAGATTTCCGTCATTATCAAACAATGTCCTGAGTACATACTCTTCGTCATTGTACTCGTATACTTTCGTCATATCTGCTTTATTTATTAATTTTTGATCTTCATCATAGAAAACAATATATGTGAAATGTGAATATTCTTCACCCTCCGAAACGGATTCAGATACCGACAGAGCCATTCTTCCGGAGGATGAAACATACATATTATCAAAATAAATCTCACCCTTAAATTCAGGTATCTCAAGCTCCTTTATATTTGAACCGTCCAGATTGGTGCATAAAAGCTTGTATTCCGTTTCTCCCACGGATTCATTATAGTCACCGTCGTAATAATCCACACTGTATTCGGATGCATCACCCATGGAAGCATCACTATTTGTAGCATCCGTCTCTGTAGATTCATTATATCTGCTGGCAACAAAAAATATCTTATCCTTAGAGGTTTCAATCTTTTCCGGTCTGAAATCATCCTCAAATTTGATTTCAAAATCATTGTCAGACTCAAAAACACTGTTCCTCTTATCACCGTAATCAGCATCTGTACCGGTATTCATGCCGCCTTTTCCCTTTCCACAGGCAGTAAGACCGAAAAGCATACAGGTAATTATGATAAGACTTATAATTTTTTTCCTTTTAGTATAAAAAGTCGTCATTCCTGGTATCTTCCTTGCGTCTAGAGATAATAAACCTTCTGATACGAAGCCATGCATAAAATACGAAAGCAATAAGCACGACAATAAGCAAAAACTCGGCTATATCCTTCAATGTGGCCTCAAGCTGTGCTGTTTCCGTAAGAACTTCCATTCCATCCAAAAATTCTTTCATGATCACGCCTCCGATCCGTTATCGTCAGATTCGTTTTCCAAGGACTCATCTGTTACGGATTCATTTTCCAAAGAATCATTTTCAAAAGAATCATTTTCTAATGATTCTCTTTCGATCAATCCGCTGTCATCAGGGAGCCTTTTTCTTACCTTTGCTATACCTGCCACCCTGACATCCTCATTTTTATCTATCCTCATAACCTTAACGCCGCTTGAATTCCTGCCGTAAATTGATATATCACCGCATTTGATCCTTATTATCACGCCCTGATTGGTGATAAGCATGATCTCATGATCGTTATTTACGGCCTTAACTCCCACGATCCTGCCTGTCTTTTCATTTATACGGTGACACTTAATACCTTTACCGGCGCGTCCCTGAATACGGAATTCGGAAAGACGGGTTCTCTTACCCATACCCATCTCAGTAACCGTAAGAAGTGCTTCTCCCTGAGTGGAAAGCTGCATTCCCACGATTTCATCATCCTCGTCAAGTCTCATTGCCTTGACACCCATGGCAGTTCTGCCCATGGTCCTGATATCCGTATCCTTGAAATGTATACTCATACCCTTTGCGGAAACCATATAAATATCTCTTGTATTATCCGTAGTCTTAACCTCGATCAGCTCATCATCATCCCTGAGAGTAATGGCAATAAGACCGTTTGTACGGATATGTGAAAAATCATTCTCACGACATTTCTTTATATAGCCCTTCTTGGTAACCATTACAAGGTATTTTTCTTCAATAAATTCCTTAATGGCTATCATAGCCGTTACCTTTTCCTCAGCCTCAAGGTTAAGCAGGTTCACTATAGCCACACCTCTTGCGGTACGGCTTGCCTCGGGTATCTTATAAGCCTTCATCATGTAGGTACGTCCCTTATTGGTAAAGAACAGAACATGATTATGGGTTGATGTCATAAGAATATCTTCTATGAAATCATCCTCTATGGTCTGCATACCCTTTATTCCCTTGCCGCCTCTGTTCTGGGCATGGAAATTATCCTCGGTCATTCTCTTGATATAACCAAGGTGGGTCATTGTTATGACCACATTTTCCTTCTTGATAAGATCCTCATCCTCGATATCATCTACGGCATGTCCTATAGTTGTTCTTCTTTCATCGCCGTATTTATCGGAAATGATACTTATCTCCTCTTTGATAACTCCGAGAAGCTTCTTTTCATCGGCAAGAATAGCTTTATATTCAGCTATCTTTTGCATAAGCTCGGCAAGCTCTGCTTCAAGCTTTTCTCTTTCCAGACCGGTAAGAGCACGAAGTCTCATATCGACAATGGCCTGAGCCTGTACATCTGAAAGCTCAAATCTTTCGATAAGGGCTGCCTTTGCCTCGGTTACATTTGCCGAACCTCTGATGATCTTAATAACCTCATCGATATTATCAATAGCCTTAAGGAGACCCTCTAAGATATGAGCCCTCTCCTCGGCCTTCTTAAGATCGTACTTTGTTCTTCTTGTAACAACCTCTTCCTGATGCTTAAGGTAATATTTAAGCATATCAAGAATGTTCATAACCTTGGGTTCATTGTTGACAAGAGCAAGCATTATCGCACCAAATGTGTCCTGGAGCTGTGTATGCTTATAGAGTGAATTAAGTATTACATTCGGATTAGCGTCACGACGCAGCTCGATCACGATTCTCATTCCTTCACGGCTTGACTCATCACGAAGATCCGTGATACCGTCCACCTTCTTTGCTTTAACAAGGTCCGCAATCTTTGTAATGAGAAGTGATTTATTAACCATATACGGAAGCTCTGTGACAATGATCCTCTGCTTACCGTTCTGCATAGGCTCAATATTTGTCACAGCTCTGACCTTAATCTTTCCGCGACCGGTCCTATAGGCTTCTTCTATGCCTCTTCTTCCGAGAATCTCTGCACCGGTGGGAAAATCGGGTCCCTTTATGATATCCATAACTTCCTCTATGGATGTCTCTCTGTCTTCCTCTATCCTGTTATCAATAATCTTAACTACGGCTCCGATAACCTCTCTCAAATTGTGAGGAGGTATATTTGTAGCCATACCTACTGCGATACCGCTTGTTCCGTTTACAAGCAGATTCGGATATCTTGAAGGAAGTACGGTAGGTTCCTTCTCTGTTTCGTCAAAGTTAGGAACAAAATCAACAGTATCCTTGTTGATATCTGAAAGCATTTCCATCGAAATCTTAGTAAGTCTTGCCTCGGTATACCTCATTGCAGCAGCGCCGTCGCCATCCACCGAACCGAAGTTTCCGTGTCCGTCAACCAGAGGATATCTTGTATTCCATTCCTGGGCAAGCTTGACCAATGCGTCGTATATCGAGCTGTCACCGTGAGGATGATATTTACCCATGGTATCACCGACGATACGGGCACATTTTCTGTGAGGCTTATCCGGTCCGTTATTCAGTTCTATCATTGAATAAAGAATTCTTCTCTGAACGGGCTTAAGACCGTCTCTTATGTCAGGAAGTGCTCTGGAAACAATTACACTCATGGCATAATCTATATAAGAATTTTCCATCGTCTTTTTAAGATCGACTTCATTTATCTTATCAAATATATTATTGTCTTCCATGAAATCCTCCTAAACATCAAGATTCTTTACGAATTTAGCATTTTCTTCGATAAATTTCTTTCTGGGCTCAACATTATCGCCCATAAGAACATTAAATGTAACATCAACCTCTGCTTCATTGTCATCTTCCATAGATACTTTAAGAAGCACTCTTTTTTCGGGATCCATCGTAGTGTCCCAAAGCTGTTCGGCATCCATTTCACCGAGACCTTTGTAACGCTGAACTTTATTATTCTGATCACGACCGACCTCATCTATGATGGAGGACAGTTCTTCATCACTGTAGGCGTACCAGAATTTTTTATTTTTCTCCAGCCTGTAGAGAGGCGGCTGAGCCAGATATACATGACCCTGCTTTATAAGCTCCGGCATAAATCTGTAGAAAAATGTAAGCAGGAGCGTTGCGATATGCGCACCGTCCACATCGGCATCCGTCATGATTATAATCTTATCGTATCTGAGCTTGTTTATATCAAAGCCTTCATGAACTCCTGTTCCGAAGGCAGTGATCATAGCCTGTATCTCTTTATTTTCAAGTATATGATCCGGACGCGCTTTCTCTACATTAAGGATTTTACCTCTTAACGGAAGTATCGCCTGAGTAGCCCTGTTTCTTGCAGTCTTTGCAGAGCCGCCCGCGGAATCTCCCTCGACTATATAAATCTCACAATTTTTGGGATCCTTATCCGAACAATCAGCCAGCTTTCCGGGAAGCGTCATACTTTCGGAAAGATTTGATTTTCTGGTAACATCTCTCGCT
>CACYCJ010000006.1 GCA_902772925.1 uncultured Lachnospiraceae bacterium | reverse complement strand
TCCCCGTATGTGCTGTCTCCCCGTATGTGCTGTCTCCATACGAGTAAATTCACTCAAATCTGTAGCCCTGCCCGTATACCGTATTTATATGCTTATCATTTCCGGAGCCTTCTATCTTGCTTCTGAGACGGTTAACAGTTACCGATAACGCATTTTCCTCTACATATTCGCCGCTGTCGCCCCATAATCTTTCGATGAGTGTATCCCTTGTAAGAAGCATTCCCTTATTATCCAGGAATATTTTCAAAAGCTTCTGCTCATTTACACTGAGGAAAAGCTCCTCATTTCCTTTACTGAATTGAAGCTTATCAAAATCAAATACCATATCGTCTATCTTATATACTCCGGACTTTTCATTTGCAGCGCTTACCTTCTCTCCGCCACTTCCGTTTCCCTAAAGCTTGCTGCGGCGGACCAGCGCATTTACCCTGGCTCTGAGAACCGCAAGACTAAACGGTTTTGTGAGATAATCATCAGCTCCCATAGTAAGCCCGGTAACTTCATCCATCTCCAGATCGTTCGCTGTAAGGATAAGCACGGGAACAAAGCTTCTTTCTCTTACATATTTCAGATAATCATAGCCTATCCCATCCGGAAGATTGAGATCAAGTATTATGAGACTTATCTCTTCACCATAACTGTCAAAGCCTGCCTTAGCACTTTCTATCTTATACTCTTTGTAAAAGCTGTCAGCATAGTCACCGAGGGATATGGATATTCCCTCGCTTAGTGTTTTATCATCTTCTACTATCTGGATTATCAAAAAACTCACCTGCCTGTATTTATCATTATTGTCGTCATTATTGTCGGACACCGTTTGTGAAATAAGCTCTTCTTTTGACGAAAGGATTCTTATGATGAAAGGATTCTCTTGATAAAAGGATTCTTTACCCGACTGGAAAACTATATCACATTTCTTGAGGTTCGGGAAGAACTCTGTTAATTCTCTGTTAATTCTCTGTTAATTCTTTCAAATTGAAGCTCCGTCGCTGTCCGATTAATATCCCAGTTTTCTTTTCAACACTTCTACCATTTTTCTGATATCTCTCGTATTGATGGGATTTCTTCCTGTTTCAAAAGTCCAAATAACAGCGTCAAATTGGTACAATCCGTTAGCCTCATAGTTTTTTATTTTCTGAAAAGCATTGTATCTGTATTCAACATCATCCATCATTCCGAAATGTTCCCAATAAACTTCTTTTCGCTCTTTTATATTCAACAATGTAAAATCAGGATGAATTATTCCCGAATTAAGCTGCAAAGGCTTTTCGTATAGAAAAGGCATATACATTTCGTCCAGAATATCCGCAATCATTACCTCTGACTTTGATCTGACTCTCAAGCCTCTCCCGGTATAGTATTCCGGAAATCCCTCTTTAAATCCCAAACCTTCATACCCCCGGTTTTTCCATTCGATAATAAAATTATCATCTGAGATATAAGGCAAATTCACCAATTCTCTAATCCCAGGAGAAAGCTCGTTCAAAGTATATTCATAAGGATTTTCCTTAAATACTGCTCCAAAGCTCTTCAGATCATATATAGCTTTTTGCAAAACCAAACTCAGCTTTTCATAATATTCAATTTGAGCAAGAATAGCAGCTAATCTTCTATCATGCTTTTTAATGTAATCTCCATTTGTATCTGATCCGGATATTCTCAAATAATACTGATATCCTTTACCGTGTTTAATAACATGAAGTCTGCTCCCTTCCGGAACCTGTTCCCTCAATTTTTTTAATTCATGTGTAATTTTTTCCAACCCGGACTCTATACATCTGATTTCATTTTTTAATTCATTAGCTCTCATTAATCTTACCTCCTACTTTTTTAAATTTTTTTATGAATTGTAATTATGTCAACCAACTACATTGTTTATGACACCCTCAATTTCCAACTCGCTTCAAAAAGCAATAATTCTGCCTCTTTTCTACTGAATTTATTGCTTTTTCGTCCTTCCCATACCCCTCGGAGACTCGAAAAGCAATAATTCCGCCTTTTTTCTATTGAAATTATTGCTTTTTCGTCCTTCCCATACCCCTCGGAGACTCGAAAAGCAATAATTCCGCCTCTTTTCTATTGAATTTATTGCTTTTTCGTCTTTTCCATACTTCCCACCTCCTCAAAAAGCAATAATTCCGCCTCTTTTCTGTTGAATTTATTGCTTTTTCGTCTTTTCCATACTGCCCACCGCCTCGAAAAGCAATAATTCCGCCTCTTTTCTATTGAATTTATTGCTTTTTCGTCTTTTCCATACTGCCCACCGCCTCGAAAAGCAATAATTTTGCCTTTTTCCTCTTGTTTTTATTGCTTTTTCTTAATCCCGGCATCTACTCTCCTTTCATCCTGAAGATTACCGCTCCACCACTGTCCGTTCGATATATAATGCATCCTTCATCATTCAATCGTTCCAAAGTTTCCGGTGCCGGATGCCCGTACAGATTGTTTTGTCCCACGGAAATTACCGCGTATTCCGGAGCAGCAGCTTCCGTAAACTCCTTGCATGATGAATACTTAGAGCCATGATGCGCAACCTTAAGCACGGTTGAATCAAGCTTTATGAATTTTGAAGCATCCCCGGAATTTCGATCATTCTCGGAATTTTTTACTTCTTCAAGATCACAACGGCACTTCTCCAAAATAGTTCTTTCCTCTTCACTTCCTATATCTCCCGTATATAACACGCTAAAATCCTTATATTGAAAGCGAAAACATAGCGAATACTCATTTCCCGTATGCTCGCTCACCTCTTCAGATA
>CACYCJ010000005.1 GCA_902772925.1 uncultured Lachnospiraceae bacterium | reverse complement strand
GGAGGAGATGTTCCGGCAGGCATTCTGGTGGGAAATATAAGCTCTTCCCGAATAACTATTGAATGGATGTGTGTTGCGCCTGAGCTTCGCGGACAGGGAATAGGCGACGGAATGGTAGATAAGGTGTTTGAAATAGCTGAAAATAAGGGCTTCAAGGAGGTTGCCGTCAGATTTCTGGGTGACAGTGACATCAGGAAGGTCGAGGAGGATTCGGTCGGATATTTCACTAGCCAGATGTTCTGGGAGGATGAATATCATCCGGGTGAATGGGATATATTTGCAAGCATGCTTTCGGATAATCCGTATCTTAATGACGGAAAAAAATATCCGACGGCTGTTTCATTAGATGAGATAGATTACAATGATGTTTTGAAAGCTATTGATTCTATGGCTCGAAAAGAAACTGCAATGAGCCTGTTTGATATTACCGAAAGTAACATCAAATTTGATACGAAGCTCAGTGTCGGAATTTTCAGGGATGATGAACTTTGTGGGCTGTTTCTTTGTTTAAGGTCCGAATACACCTGTTATCCGGTGTTCCTCTTTGCAGAGAATGAAACGGACTGTAAGGCAATGCTGCAAAAAGCGGCGAAAAATGCCGAGAAGGAAATGCCCGAGGACGGAAATATAAGGATCATAGCGGCAAATGAGGCTGCAGGTGATTTGGTCGATTTGATTTTTCCCGATGAAATGATACTATCGGATATTTTGGTAGCTGAAGTTGAAGAGTAGCTGCCGAAGAGTAAACCGTGTGGATAAACGGATAGGATAGAGGAGGATACAGGTATGCCGAGACAAGACGGAATACAGATGACACCGGAACAAATAAGAGAAAGGATAAATACTCTCAAGGATTCCGAGATTACCGCTTTTAATACGAAAAAAGTTGACTTGGTCACAAACCCCATGTTGTCGGATATAAAACAAACCCGTAAGGATGTTGCTCTGCTTGATAATGTCCTCGGTGATTTGCAGACTACGGCCGATCTTCAAATTACAGCCGCTGAAAAAAGCCGTCTTACCAGCATTCGTGCCAGGGGAAGGTCTCATTTGCTTTTAAATGAGCGAAGCTTTTGGGGGGACTCTCCCGAAATGAAGGAAGTTAAGTTCCGTGTCGGGATAGTAGAAAGAATGCTGGATGAAATGAGAGCTGAGCCGCTTTCGAAGGAGCTTTATGAAAAGATAGAGGTTTCTTATCAGTTAGCTATAAACGCCTGTGATACATATCTTAACAATCCTAAAAAGAACAAGAATAACAGGCGCTATAATGCGGTTCTGAGTACCAGACTCGCACTCTTCGGTGAAGCGGGTCTGCTTGAAACAAATCGTTCCGGACTTGATGACGGAAAGCTGAAGGATAAGACAATTGCCGATGTTTTGTCACTTAGCAAAACCTCGGGAGTTTTAGTTAAAAGAAAGAGAAATACCGATGAGGAGCCGAAGGAAATAAGCGAAGTGGGCTATAGTATCGCCACGCTTTTCAGTAATGGATACATGCCCAATAAATCGGTGACTGAAGCGGGAAGCAGCACTAAGAGTCGCATGAAAGCTGTTCGGGAGATAAAAAAGATTAAGGATAATCTCCGGTCAATAAAGGAAGGCAAGGTCATTTGTGTTGACGTCGAGCTTGCAGGTCATAAGGTGAAGCTCCTTCAGAGAGCGGACAATAAGCTGTACCTGATTGAAGGACATATGCAGTTTCCGCTCGAGCTTTCGGCTGCCCGTCTTGCCGATAAGATAGAAGCAGATATGGCTTCCAATTATGAAATATACGGTAATGAAGCAGTTCATGGTATGTTTTCCGAGCTGAGCATTGTAGATATGGAACAGAAAAGAACTGCCGGAGAGAATCAGCGTATCCGCCAGATATGTCTGGATTATCTTACAAAGAGTACGGGAATAGGTGCGCCTGAATTTAATAATATTTCTCAAGAGACGGTTCTCCGATATGCAAGGGAATTCTCTGAGGGGACTCTCAGTATCGGCGAATTAAAGAGCCGGTTACAGCAAAATGCCGATCTTGATAAAATGATGATCAATTCCAATGAAACATTGGAGCTTATTCGTGCCGGCAAAGAACGGAAAAAGAGTCGCGTTGAGTTCAAGGAGAAGACTGAGGAAAACATAGATCCTGCACTTGTCGAGGAGGGTAGAGAGTGGTCTAAAAAAGAACAACAGCTGCTTGATATGTTTGCGGATATAATTTTTGATAAAAGGTCATGGAATACCGATGCAAACGTCGGTAAGAACATTGATCATACCGAAGCGATAAGACGCCGCCTTGCAAATCATAAGGAGGCATTATATACATTGCTTCGTGATCCTGCGACAGTCAATGAGATGATCAATAAGCTTGAAATCCCGGGAGCCGTAAATAAGGATAATCAACCCATTACGGAGGCTCTAAAAACAGGCTATGCCGTATTATCCGCACTTATGCTTCCTCTTCAAACTAATACCGAAGGAACCTTCAATTCAAATGTCATAGATTCCATAGTCGGCGAGGAAGTCGGTGATTTAAACGCATTTTTGGGCCTTAAAACAGTTTATACAAAAGAATTTGTCCTTGAAAAATTACAAACATTTTTCAGCTGCATAGACAGTCAGGTTGAAGAGATTACAGACAATCTTCAGAAAACGGTCAGCAAGGCTGCTGAAGATCTGTTTGGTGAGAGCGATCCCAATGAGGTTCTGAGGTTAAATATCGGAACTAAGAAAAAACAGGAGAATGAGGAAGAAAACGGGGAAGGAAACGAGGAGAATCAGCAGCAGGAGAATCAGCAGGAGCAGCAGGAAAATCAAGAACAGCAGGCTGATAATGCCGCTAAGAAGAAGGAAGTAAAGAAAAATAATGATCCTCCGACATTGCAGTCTATGATGGAGGATCTGGTCAAAGGCAAAAAAGGTGCCGGAAGATTTAACAAGCTGGTACTCAATAATTACTTTGACAGCGTGAGCATGCTCGATAAACAGTCGATGGTTGCTTCGATGGTAAGAAATTTAAAGCCGAAGGGCTGGGCTCAGAGAAGCATGTCGGAATACTGCAAAGAACTGCGTGCTTCTCGAAAGTATGTAAGTTTAAGTTATTTTTTTAACGAAAATCACCTTCGGGATGAAGAAAAAGAGATCATCAAGGCTTATGAAGCTCAGAACAAAGCTGAGCTGTTATCCGGGAATATGCTGGGTGGTATTCTGAAGGGAGCCGGTCCTCTTATGCATAAGATAATGCAAGGTCTTCCGGTCACCTCCATGCCGCTTTCGCTTCGTGAGGCTTTGAAGGACATGAAGTCAAATCTCGCGCCTATTCCTCGCGAGGTTGTGGAAGCACAGCTGAATTCCATGGTTGAGAGATCAAAAGGCAGCATTGAGCGTATCGAGGTCATAAAATCTCTCGGAGCGGCATCAATTGCGCAGACCTTCCTTTGCAAATGTTATGGCAGAGATTTCCCCAATGGTCGTGAAGTAGCTGTAAAACTCCTTCGTCCGGATGTAAAAAACCGAATGGAGAGGGAAAAGGATATCATGATCGAGTGTGCCAAGGCTACGGATGAAAGCGGCGGTATGTATGCTACTTATATGGGAACACTCAGGAATGTAGAACGAGAGATGGATTTTACCATCGAGTCAGATTATGTAAAGCAAGGAAAGATATATAACAACAGGCACAAAGATGTAAAGTCAATGGAGCTGAACGATATCATAAGTGCTACCACGAGCTCGATGGTTGCCGAGAGGGCCAGCGGTACAACCGTAGACAAGTATCTTGAGGAAATCGATAAAAAGATTGAGGACATCAAGTCACGGTTTTATTACATTGAAAAGGTACCTGTCAGAGGAGACGATGGTAAGATCCTAAAGGATGCTAAAGGAAAAGATATAACGAAGGACGTACTGGTTAAGCAATGCGTGAGTGCAATAGAAAAGCAGAACGAGGTAGTTGATGGCGTAAAACAACTTCGTAAGGAGATGGAGATACTTGAGAAGCGAAGAAATCATGTGTGTAACCTGGCGGATATCTGGGTCCGTGAAGGAATGCTGAAAAGCGGTTTTTACCACGGAGATCTTCATGCCGGAAATATCATGATCGATGATGATACTGCTACCATAATAGACTTTGGTAATTCTACTCAGGTTAAACCAAAGCAGCAAAAGTATATCATAGGAATGCTTCGAGCTGCCATGGAAGGGGATACTAACCTTTTTATGGAATGCTTTAAGGAGCTTCTCGGTAGAAAGGACGATGAATTTATAGAGTTCTTTAATGAGGCTAAGCAGGCTGAATTAAAAGAGGCATTCAGAGAAGTGTTAAGCATGGGAACGGAAGAGGATACCGGAGAAAGGATTATGGTGTCTCTGCTGCGTGCGCAGGAGCTGGGTGTGGAAATTCCCGCATCGATCTGGGGCTTTGCACAAGGTCAGAACAGACTCATGAACTGCATCAACGAGATGAATGCCAAAATGCAAACAATCGAAAATGCAATAGGCGAACTGGAAAAAATGGGTTCAGCCGGCATAGAGGATTATGTTGATCCTATTATGCTTGTTCAAGATGTATTCCGCAGGCAGTCAATAGGTGAAGAAGATAAAAAAAGAGACATGTTTGATAAGGTTATTTTTGATCTTGAGCGTGAAGTGGATGAAAGGCAGATGCTTAAGGAGCTTGATGACACAAAGATCAATGATAATTTGGAAATTGACAAAATAAGTGATTTTGAGGAGAAATATCTAAAAGACTATCGTTATGTCAGGTATGGCTTGATAGAGAAAGCTCCGGCGAATGATGTACAGGGAGGTAATGTACAGGGAGGTAATGTACAGGGAGGTAATGTACAGAAAGAGAATTACCAATGGCATTCGGAAGCATGGGGGAATGGTTTTGTCGGTTATTACGATTATAAAGCAGCAATACAAGGCTACAGAGATTTTGTTAATGAATGGAGGAACAAAGGAGGTAAGGATAATCCGGAATTTAATGAAGCGGCAATTGATTTATTGATAAAATATCCGTTGTCAAAAGAGATGCTTGCACCTTTTGGTGGTAATAATATGCTGACAGAAATGCAGGAGGCTTTAACAGACTTTACAGGAAACGGTAGTGCGATATTGGCATTAGCCACTACTCTCGAACAAAGGATACCTATAGTTACAAAAATGGTAGAATCATATGAAGAATTCAGATTGGCACAACAAAAAAAGGCCGGCAGTTCAAGGTTAAGGACACTGAAGAACAGATTCATTGAAAATTATAGGGAGCTTTCTGCATTCGGCAACGATAAAATTCAGTTGCTGAGTGAGTTTCGGCAAGGCATCAATAGTTTCGATAAGGATGACGCTGCGGGGGAAGAAAAGAAAGAGGCAGGCAGGGATAAAGCAATTGAGAAACTCGCAAAATTGGAAGAGGATCAAGATCTTGCAAAAGAGTTTCTGGATAACTATAAATCCTTTAAGGTTGTAAAGAACAAAGTTAATAAAAATGAAGCTCTGACTCAGGAAGAGATCGATAAATACGGTGATGCAAATATTTTAGTGGCAAAGAAAAAAGCTGAGGAGGACTTTGTGGAATCCTATAGGAAGATTGCGGTTAAACGATTACGCAATTATCGTAATAATCTTTACTCGGAATTAACAAAGGAACCTGAAGAAAATGATTTCCTCAGGGTTATGAGTAAGATTTTGAAAGGACCTATAGTTGTAGCTCAGATGGCATGGAAGGTAAGATATAAGCTGGGCTGGAGGATATTCCGCGCGGAAGCTAATGCTAAAAAGCAAAGAAAAGAATATGCAAAAAAGAAAGAACAGGAAAGGCAGGCACTGGAGCAACAAATGAATGCGGATAACATTCAGGAGCTAAATGGTGATAATGAAGACGAAGGCGAGATTAATACTCAGCAAAAGAATGTAAAATCAGTAAATACAGTCAATAAAGTGCAACCGGAGATAATAGGTTAGAATACCGGAGATTTCACGACGAAAGGCAGATACAGGGGAAATGTGTAAATGAAAGCAACGATGATCAATAAAGAAAATATAGATATATTCGAGGATTTTCTTCCTGAGGATATGGCAGAGAATATCGGACGACTGCCTTTCAGGGCCCTTGCCCTTACCGATAACGATTATAATCCCGAAGCAGCAGTAATCTGGAAGTATAATGATTTCGGAGATTTGACTAAGGATTGTACCTCAAGTATCTGCTGGGTGAGTGATGCGGAGCCTGAGATCGGAGAAGAACTGTTTGACAATTATACTTCAAAGCTGGAAGATGTACAGGCGATTAAGAGCTCCGCGGAATTTACCCTGCCGGAAGCTGAAAAAATTAAGAATATACTTACTGAGGCAGGTTTTTCATATACCGAAAAGGAAAACGGGAATATCGTCGTCAACATCAGTAAATTGTCAAAGCTTGCTATTGTAAAGAAAAAAAAGGTTCCGAGGTACATAAAGCCTTTCGGAACACTTATGCAGCGGCCGTATCGGAGGGGAATCATGAACTGCATTTTCCATACAAGCAGAAAGCTTTTGGAGGATCTTTCATCGCTTTCGATGGACTGGTTCGACCCGGATATGTCCTGCTATGTGGAGACTGACGAAAAGATTACGGGCTTTCTTTTGGTCCACAGGCTGCCCTCAGGCAAATTGAGAGTGGAGTTCATGTCCGCCTTCGGCCCTGATGCCCAGATGGACATGATATACATGATGCGCCATGCTATTTTGCAGGCAGAATCCGACTTTGAGGGAGAAACGGAGGTCATACTTCCCAGAAGAGACGAATCCTCAAGAAAGCTGATCGAATACTTCTTCCCGAATGAAAAAGGCAAACCGAGC
>CACYCJ010000004.1 GCA_902772925.1 uncultured Lachnospiraceae bacterium | reverse complement strand
ATGTGTTGTTCTGTCACTCCATTTAAGAGTTAATTCCTTAGGATTAATATTAAATACATTTTCTGCAACACAAGCTTCATATGATTCAGTTACAGGAAGTGTCGCACGGATATTGTACTTACCTGCAATCGAAGGAGGCATTGTATCATATGCATCATCGCTTTCGCCAAAAGGCTTATATTCTACTATAACATCTTTTAATTCTGCACCTGCGGGAAGTCCGTTTATCTCCGGAGTACCTGCGGCACTGCCATAGGTCCAATCAGCCAGTTTTACTGTGAAATCAGTACTATCCTTTTTGACGATACTGTATACATGTTCTGTATTTTCTACCGGATCACCGTAGTTAGCTGCATCTTTACCTTCAAGCTTTAAGAACTTTGCAGTATAGATACCTACTTCAGTTTCTCCTCCGGTAAGAACAACAGTAACATCTTCTTCCGGTTTTTTATTTTCAACAATTACTTCCGGTAACTGTTCTTCTCCATTATATTCCAGAATTGTCTTCACCCATTTAAGCTTTGCCTTTATAGGTGTGATTCTGAAATCTACTTCCTTTGTATCTGTTGATATAACATAATTGTCCTTATCAGCACCGATAAGAGATGCTGTAGCTTTGTAGTAAGGCGTCTCAGGAGGATTTACAGCACTCTGCTTACCTGATACTTCAAGCTCGCACTTTTCTCCACTTACTATGCTTCCGTCAGCAAGAACTGCTGTGGGAACCTGTTCGGAACCGGTGAATTCAAGATCGGTAGGACCCCAGGTAACATTTACTACCTTTTTTGAGACTGTAAAGGGTACCCTTGCCGTCTTTTCTCCCCAGCTCATCTCTGCCACATAATTTCCTACCGCTTTGGGAGCCTCGGAAAGCGCCTCGCCACTCGGAGTTACGCTGCCTGCTCCGGCAGAAACATAATATGTAATTACGGTCGGTTTCGGTGCAAGATTATCGGGAGTAGTATCCGGATATCCGTTGATTGAAGCTACCTTGGTACGTCCGTTATACTCGAGTTCTGCAAGCGGAGGGGGTGATAATGTAAGCTTTATACCATTATTATAATAGCCATCCGGACAGCCTTCAGTACAGCTTGCCGTGATGCTGTCACCACCTGCATTGAGAGTATAGGTAAACTTGTGGACATGAGTCCTGATTACCGTAAAGGTATAAGGACTGGTTTGCGAACCCACACCGCCTGTTACCTTAATAGCGTTTAATTGGTCCTGAGGTACCACTGGGTCATAATCAACAAGATTAAAAATATTACCTGAATCTTCTGCCGGTTCCACTACAACATAGTTCTTATCCAATTCAACTCGAAAGTTTTCACCGGTAGGCAGAGTCATGGATTCTATTTTTATATTTCCTGACATAAAGCATATTCCCTGCTTGCAGCTGAAATATACTCCAGACTCCCCGCAATTCATAGTGTCTCCTGCCACAAATATAGCATTTATCGTAAATGCAGCAGTTTTCGCGCTCGTCGTCATGCTTGTTCCCGGCAGAACACCGGTAAGAACACTAACGATCATCGCAAAAGAAAGCACAAACGCAATAAGCTTATTTGGCAGTGAACGTTTTCTTTTCGTTTTCTCCATAAAGAAACCTCCTTTAAAAATATTTTTTTATACCGGATATAAAAACCGCCGGAATTAACAAGGTATTTCCACCTTGTTAATTCCGGCTGTTATTCATTACCGATATATATCTTTACGCCACAAGAAAAGCCACAGTCCAACCGCTATGCTCTTCTCTACCCTATTCTGTTCTATTTTCCGTTCCGAAAAGCGTGTCATCATATGCATAGAATTTCAAGTTCCTTTCATATTTTGCTATGAATAACTATATGGTCTATCCAATGACTTTCAGTAGCTATAATGAAATTTTACCAATTTTATAAATAAATATCAAGCAAATTTCACAAATCCATTTCTTTTTTCCTACAGATTACCGAGTCGGGCACGCTTATGCAGTCTTTCCACCATCTGAAGCAGATTATGATTCAATACGTAATTGTCACCTGTGAAATAACAGATGCTTTTGCTTCCGCATCGTATATAACTATTGTCAACTGCCTTCGGTGTTTCCAGCTTTGAAAAATCCTTCCAGCTCGTGAAATTGGAGCCTTCCATCAATTCTCTGCAATATATTCCCTTATCAGTAAATGCAAAACCGTTTTTACCTGATTTAAACATAGTATCGTCATGCATAAGATATACCGTATCTGATGCAGGTACATTAAGTCCCCTCTTGCATTTTTCTGTTATTTCAAAATCACTCTGATTTACTTTTTGGAGTAATTCCGCACATTGATCACTGAGATACTGCTCCATGGGAATGTTTCTTAATTCTGCATTCTTTCCGGAATTCTCATTATCGGATTGCCCCCTGTTTTCTTTCTTGCCTTGCGCCGAATTATTCGCTGAGCCTTCCACTTCGCTGATAAAGCGTGTTCCGCAATACTCACACGTATACACACCACCGTTAAAGCCTGCATCCGCTGATGCCCCGCATGCAGGGCACTTAATGTCAAGAATCTTCATTTTTTTGCTTCTCCTTGTATTACATTTTCTTATTATTTTTCAGGCATTATAGCCTGCTTTTATTTCTTTTTCTTTTTCTTTAATTGTTTTTTTATCGGAGCATTGTCAATAGCAAGTCCTATGATTGGCAGAAAAATAACACCGATTCCGAATAGAATTCCGAT
>CACYCJ010000003.1 GCA_902772925.1 uncultured Lachnospiraceae bacterium | reverse complement strand
TCACCCAAGACATATAATGTATCTGTTTGCTTAAGATCAATCTTATCGATCAGTTCCATGAACATATCATACTGACCATGAATATCTGAAATTACATATGTCGCCATAAATACCACCTCCTGCTATGACATGCATCCAAATGCTCCGAGTATTATCGTCTCACACCCAGCTAATAACGCGACTTCCAGTATCCTCCTGAACATTTGCGCCTTTTGTTACTCCTCCACTCGGATTTGTCTTACATAGATTCTCCGTATCCTTGAACACTATTACGTTTTCATCTCTTCCCATGGCACTACTCCTTATATTATTCGGCTGTCAGTGGTACATATTTTACAAACAATAATTCCAGCTCCGTATTTTCCCACAAACAGTACAATAGCTTGCTAAATATGGTTTGCTATCAGCTATGTTAAAGATGTTGAACAATTCTTAATTATTACTCCATAAGAATGTTGGCCTTTATGTGTTCAATATCATCATCTACCGAAAGTTTTCCATCTAAAACACCAAAAATCGGATATGCAAGTCTATCTAGCAGCTCCGGACAATATGCTGTTATATAATCGCAAGTTTCAACTGGTGCCACTTCCCAAAAATCATAATTGATAATTGATGTAATCGTAAGGTCATAGCATTGATCCTCTGTGAGATATATTCGCGGAGTATAAAGCATATGCGGCTTATACAATCCGCAAATATCCCCGCAGTTAAAAAAACACGAGCATTTATAAAATTGAGAATCCTATATAGCTTATCTAGGCAATCGTTTTTCCTGCTTATTTCAGAACAATACGCATTGTAATATACCCGAACCTCCGCAGTTTCCTCATTGAACCATATACAGGATTCCACAAAACCTCCAGGTGAGTTCTTAGACATATACTCCATAGTGAATCTAGCGCAACCATTATCAAAGTCTTTATACCAGTTGATATTATGTAACTTCATATAGTCTTTAAAAAACCTGCGAGCCTCTGATCCTGTCATGATAACCATCTCCTTACACTACGCAAAAATAAAAGGCTATTATTCTGCTTCTGATCTTAGTGTAATTGAAATCATCCTATGATCAGTTAATTGCATATAGTATTCATCGAGTATATGTGCATCCACTGCTATCCCTTCGCTCTTGAAACCTTCTGAAATATACACGTGATCTAACTGCTGATCTTCATAGGTATTCTCTTTTATCAAGTCACAAAAGATAAAATCATCAAACATTTCCTTGCAATAACAATCTTCTTCATTAGCGGAACCATTATAATCACCCGAACAGATTGCACAGTCGTTTCTGTGTTTATGTTGAAAATCAATATCTGCTTCAAGCATTTTTTTCTTGCGATCTATCTGTTTGGACAACTGGGATCTTGTATCGTCTACACAAGGAATGTGTGATGTACGAAAAAGAATATCATGACCATCAAATTCAAAGACTCCGCAGACATATCTAAGCACCGTATCAAATCCTGTCCTCTCTACTATCTGAGAAAACTCTACTGTACCCTTCACAAATAATACTGAAAGACATCTGTACCGCCATTTTTCTTTTACATTTTCCCATGCAGGATTAATATACATACCATATCCCAGCACTTTAAGCGCTGGTTCAAGGTGTTTTAACGAATGAAATGGGATATCTCTGATAGATATCAAATCCCAAGAAGTTTTCTCAATCATTTTCTTAATAGCAAAAACAACTCTAAGGTCTTGATCTCCTCTGTACTTTAATTTTCGAGCTGACTGTCTATTCCCGCAAGCTGAGTACTCTAGAATTTTAATTTCATCCATAAAATTGCCTCCTTATTAATCGTTATCCCAACACTCTATGGCATATTCATAGTCTTTCTCATTATCCACGCCAAACATTTCGTATAAAATTGCTTCCATTTCCTCAGAATCCATATAATCTTCCATCATTTACTCGTCCTCCTGTTAAATAGCTATATAGCTGATATATAGCCCCAGCCTAGGCTTATGATCATTTTCTTTCAATCGTCCCAGCAATTACAGATGTTGATCTGCCAGAGCTTCCACCAACAGATCCTACCTACTGATATCTGTTGTACCCAAGATTGCCAAGGATTTCTCTATATGCTTTCGTAAATTTTGAATCACCAGAATTAGGTAATACAAGATTCACAAGATACGTTTTGTCTTTGAAATAATTTAGTCTCGTTTGTATTTAATTCAGCTTAGGTACTGTACTCCGAGAAGTGTTCTTTTGAGCTTTCGCTACAGCAAATGCTGTAACTACTCGCTCAAAACTAGTTCTTTCTGTAGATGGTCACATTGCTTGATGATCGGCCAACTATTGAAATATTTTTCAGTGTACCATCGTCAATTCTACGTTTCAAAGTTCTGGCAAGTGCAAGCTTGGTACCTCTATCATAAGTCTTCCAAGTTTCTAATCCTACAATAATGCTAATATCAAAATCAGCTCCTGCGGGATAAGAAGACAAGTTATCTATCAAAGCATTCCACTTGCTTTCAAAGGAATTTTTTTCTCCAAAAAGCCTATCATAAGCATATTTGGAAGCACTTATTCCTTTTTCTGCTGCCAGAGTGTGAACTTTTTCATACTCTTCGTCAGAAAGAACAATAACCAGATTCTTGCTCAAAACCATCACCTCTCTTCTGTCTGATTACTGTATCTATTCAGAGTATACTACCGTACTTCAAATTTTGCAAGCTTTTTTAATACTACAAATCTTCCATCTGTGGCACCTCTTTACTATATCTCTGCACTTTATTTTAAATAATTTTCAATCTGCTCAGTATATCTAACACAATGCTCGAATCATTTATCAGTGAAATACCATAACACTTCTTGCCGGCATCCTTAATGGAACCCCCTATATGATAAACCGTCTTCCCATCCAGTATAATAAATCTATCATGAAATACCTGCGTCTTTTTAACAGTCAGTGTCGGATACTGCGCATTAAAATTCTCCACATCTTTTTTCGTAAGCGGTGCGCTGGCATATGTAAAAATTGTAACATCAACACCGGAATTCTTCTTCGCCAAAATGTTCAGCGTGTTCACATCCACGTATCCATCAATCAATATAATATCACTTTTGGCCTTCTGTATAATAGTTGTAATCAAACTAAACGCATCATAGATTTGCCCGTCAAAGAAGATCTTCTGCTCCGATTCGGCATGATCTTCGATATACTGAAACACCCTATCAAATCTCTCATCAGTACTTTTCTGATATTCCAGTTGTTTCAATTCTATATGGCTGACCTTCTCAAAGAGTAAAGCATTGTTGGCTATAAACCGACGCATTTCACGGAAAGCACGCATAATAAATATGCTTTGTTGTTCAGCCACTTCTCCCTTTAGAACCGTTGCCAGCATATAGATTCCCTGCTCTGTAAACGCGTATGGTGGTTTTCTGCGGCCTCCCCCTTGTCCAGAGTAAAAATTTGAATTTGGTGAAGTCACAATTTGTGATTTCACAACTTCTACCTCATCCTTCGTAAGTTGAAACATAAAATCATCAGGAAACCGTCCAGCATTTCGCTTAACCTGCTGATTCAATGCTCTGACTTCATAACCATACAAAGCCGCCAAATCATAATCCAACATTACTTGTTTATCCCTGATTGTATATATCAAATTTCCGATTTCGTTTATTTGAATTGTAGCCGGAACGAGTTCCATCTTTTCCTCCATGTTAAACATCTCCGCTCTTTATTTTTGGTGGCTTTTTACACTGTCGAACTTTTTTATCATTCATTTTCTTTACGTATTAATTCTTCATATTTCAGCTGGTATGCTATAAGTCGCGGAATATACTCCGGCGGAGTACGCCTGCCTGCCTCCCAATCCTCAAGTGTGCGAACAGGAATACCTGTATGCTCTGAGAATTCTTTTCTGTTCATTTTCACGCTCTCGCGTAATTCTTTTATTATCTTTGCTGTATCCATAGCGTTCTCCTCGCATTGCGTTTTCTTGATTATATCACATCCGCCTTGTGCACGCAATGTGTGGTTTAAGAAAGCTGTTTATAGAATCAATTTAGAATCACTATTAGAATCATTATAAAAAAGAGCTGGGAGCAAATGCTCTCAGCCCTTGATATTTCTGGTTTTCTATGCACTTGCAAACCGCTTGGAACTACTCAAACTCAATTGTTCCTGGTGGTTTAGAAGTAATGTCATACATGACTCTGTTTACGCCACGTACTTCATTGATTATACGACTCATA
>CACYCJ010000002.1 GCA_902772925.1 uncultured Lachnospiraceae bacterium | reverse complement strand
GCAAACCTGACAATAGTCGGATTTGGTATTGAATTCGGCATACTGGATATTGTCGTAAATGTATCTTACCAGCTCTGAAAGTGCATCCAGGTTCTTTGCCATGTTCGGTATCTCTGCGTATGAGATAGCACCGCCGGAGGATATCTTCTGGAACTGGCTTTCAAATGTGAACTTGGTAAATGCGTCGATGTCCTCACGAACATCAACATGGTATGAATTGGTATAGTAGCCCTTGTCAGTAACCTCGGGAATAGTTCCGAAGCGTGCCTTGTCGATTCGGGCAAATCTGTAGCAGAGGCTTTCTGCGGGTGTTCCGTAGAGCGCAAAGCCGAGTCCTGTGTCTGCCTTCCACTTATCACAAGCTGCACGGAGATAGTTCATAACCTCGAGTGCAAATTCGGTTCCGCCGGGTTCTGTATGGCTGACACCCTTCATGAGATAAGTAAGCTCATAAAGACCTATATAACCGAGTGAGAGAGTGGAATAACCGTTCATAAGGAACTTGTCGATCTTCTCACCCTTGGCAAGTCTGGCGATAGCGCCGTACTGCCAATGTATGGGGCTTACATCACTTGTTACGCCCATAAGCGCATTGTGTCTGCACATAAGCGCTTCGTAGCAGAGGTCGAGTCTCTCATCAAGCAGCTTCCAGAAAAGCTCCTCATCACCCTTGGCAATGATTCCAATCTGAGGAAGGTTAAGAGAAACAACACCCTGATTGAAACGACCTTCGAATACATACTCGCCCTTTTCATTCTTCCAAGGTGAAAGGAATGAACGGCATCCCATGGGTGAGAATACATTTCCTGCATAATTCTCACGCATCTTCTTTGCCGAGATATAATCCGGATACATACGCTTTGCGGAGCATTTTACAGCCATCTCGGTGATGTAATCGTACTTTCCGCCCTTAAGACAGTTGAATTCATCCAAAACATATATGAGCTTCGGGAAAGCGGGAGTTACATAAACGCCTGCTTCATTTTTGATGCCTTCATATCTCTGACGGAGAACCTCCATGATGATACGGGCATTTTCTTCAACATATTCATCGTCGGGATCGAGATGAAGGAAGAGGGTAACGAAGGGAGACTGACCGTTGGTGGTCATGAGGGTATTGATCTGGTACTGAATGGTCTGTACACCGGATCTGAGCTCGTCCTCAAGACGCTCCTGGATCATTGCCTCAAGCGTATCGGGATCAACCTTGTCGCCGAAATCTTCGACAAATCTCTTCTTATATTTATTGTAGCTCTTTCTGAGATACTTTCCGAGGTGGATGAGATCCACCGACTGTCCGCCGTACTGGCTGGATGCAACGGAAGCGATTATCTGTGTGGTAACCGTACATGCAACCTGGAAGCTCTTGGGACTTTCGATAAGCTTTCCGTTCATAACGGTACCATTGTCGAGCATATCCTTAATATTTATAAGACAGCAGTTGAATATGGGCTGAAGGAAGTAATCAGCGTCATGGAAATGAATTACGCCTTCATCGTGAGCCTTACTGATCTTTTCGGGAAGAAGAACTCTTCTTGTAAGATCCTTGCTGACCTCACCCGCTATAAGGTCACGCTGTGTGGATGCAACGGTAGCATTTTTGTTGGAATTTTCCTCCATGACATCCTTGTTGCTGTTCTTGATCAGACTGAGAATGGAATCGTCTGTGGTATTGGCCTTGCGGACAAGCTCTCTGGTATATCTATAAATAATGTAGGTTTTTGCGAGGATATATTTTCCGTCAAGCATAAGATCGTGCTCTATGATATCCTGTATATCCTCAACCAGAATTCTTTTTCTCTTTCTCTGCTCGATTCCTGATATGATCTCCTCAATCCTGGCGTCGCTTACCTTCTCCTCAGGATCAACCTCGGCGTTGGCTTTACGGATTGCGGTGACGATCTTGCTGCGGTCAAAATCAACAATGTGACCATCTCTTTTAACTACTTGCATGATAACCTTCTCCTCTTTTGAATTTCCTTTTTTTCTAAAAATAATTGCAGATTAAAGTTACTTTTAAACCTCTTAATGATTTTGCTGCAATGCCCCCTCTAATAGGCACAGTAACAAAAAGTACAGTATAGATTACTGTACAGGAAGTGATTATAGCACGCATTGAAATAAATGTAAATAGAAAAAACACAAAATATAGTATTGATATCAGGTAGCCATAACTAAATATGGATAAAATTATGTACACCTCGATTTTTCGCAGAAATAAGGGATTATTCAGAAAATATGAATAATATTCCGAAAATTATGGTAACTTTTATGGTCAACTGTTCTGAAAAAGCTGTGAACTTATAAAAATTGCTTTATTTTTTTGGGGGATTGTGTTATAAATGGAAAGTACATTTTGAAGCAGGAAGGAAAAACAATATGAAAATGAAGAAAATCGCCGGTATTTTGATAACGGTGATGTGTTTATCATTACTCTCGGGCTGCGGTACTGCCAATAAAGATAATGTGGCTGCAGAGCTTATCGAAAAGTACAGCGCCATGGGAACACTTGGTCAGTATAAAGGTCTTGTGTATACTGAAACAGATACACAGGTTACTGATTCCGTAATGCAGAGCTACCGTGATAACCTTATTTCACAGGGTACGGTTTCCAATCCGGTGATGGAAGGAATAGCAACCTACGGAGACATTGTAAATATTGATTATGTCGGAACCGTAGACGGTGTTGAGTTCGACGGCGGATCAACACAGGGAGCCGGAACAGAGGTAACACTCGGAAGCAGCGGATATATAGATAACTTTGATGAGCAGATAGCAGGGCATTCCCCCGGAGACACATTTGATGTAAATGTAACATTCCCCGAGGACTACGGCGTAGAAAATCTGAACGGAAAAGATGCGGTATTCAGCACTACTCTTAATTATATAGTAGAAAAGGTTGCGCCCGAGTACGATGATGCGCTTGTTGCAACCCTTACTGATTATAAAACCGTTGAGGAATATGAGTCAGCTACCAGAGCAGAGCTTGAGGAACAGAACTCCGAGACGGACGCAAAGACAAATCAGCAGAATGTTCTTATAGCAGCTATTGACAGTTCAACAATAAATGAGTATCCTGAGACAGAGATAAAAGAGAGAACCGATAATGTTATGGCAAATCTCTCATCAACGGCTGAGTCAAATAATATAGATGTGAATACACTTCTTATGTACTACGGCTACAGCGATGCTGATGCATTCCAGCAGGATGTTGAGGACAGCATTAAGAGATATCTTGATGAGAAGATCCTTGTCTGTATGGTGGCTAAGGCTGAAAACCTCGGCGTAACACAGAAGGAGCTTGACGACAGAAAACAGAAGCTGCTTGCGGAAAACAATCTTACCGATGTGGCTGAGCTTGAATCTCAGTATGGATATAAGGAAGAGGATATCATCTTTATAGTCCTTGAGGATAAGGTTCTCGAGATTCTTCTTGATAATGCTAATCCCGTAGCTGCAGAAACGACCGAGACAACCGAAACAACTGAATAAATGATGGAGGGGTTATCCCCTCCGTCTGAAATAGCGGTAGGAGGCTTATGGCCCGTGCCGCAAATCTTTGCAACCGTGGCGGAATTGGCATACGCGCATGATTCAGGTTCATGTCCACATTACGTGGGTTCGGGTTCGACTCCCGTCGGTTGCACTTTTTTTATATAACAGGAAGCTTTTGCTTCCTGTTATATAGCGTGTAAATACACATTTAATCATGAGAGGAAAGGGTTAATCATGGAACAGAAGAAGAACATACTTACATATGAAGGCCTTCAGGCATTAGAAGAAGAACTCCAGGACCTTAAGGTAAATAAACGTCAGGAGATAGCTCAGAAGATCAAGGAGGCCCGTGAGCAGGGTGACCTTTCGGAGAACGCTGAGTACGATGCTGCTAAGGACGAGCAGAGAGATATTGAGTCCCGTATCGAGGAAATCGAGAAGATCCTCAAAAATGCAGAGGTTTTCGATGAGGATACAATGGATTCTGAGACGGTTACATTCGGCTGTAATGTTCATGTAAAGGAAATGCACACCGGAAAAGAAATGCATTTTAAGCTTGTAGGTTCTACCGAGGCGGATATTCTTAACGGAAAGATTTCAAATGAGTCACCTCTCGGAGCAGCCCTTCTCGGTAAAAAGAAAGGTTCCATCGTTTCGGTTGAAGCACCCAAGGGAAGATTTGATTATAAGATACTTGATTTAACAAGATAAGGAATTTAAACAATGGCTGATCAGAATAATAACAATCAGAATAAGGGAAAGCAGAACGAGCCTGATATCAATCAGCTTCTTAAGGTAAGACGCGAGAAGCTTGCAGAGCTTCAGGAAGCGGGAAACGATCCCTTTACCATCACCAAATTTGATGTGACACACCATACTTCGGATGCAAGAAAGCTTTACGAGGACAGCGAGCCCGATACTTCGGCTATGTCTGATGAGGAAAAGACAGAAGCTCTTGAAGCTATGGAAAAGCCGGAGGTATGTCTTGCAGGCCGCCTTATGTCAAAAAGAGTTATGGGTAAGGCGTCCTTCGGAAATGTTCAGGATCTTAAAGGAAACATTCAGATATATGTTTCAAAGAATGATCTCGGCGAGGATGCATATAAGGCATTCAAGAGAATGGATATAGGAGATATCGTAGGAATAAAGGGATTTGTATTCCGTACAAAGATGGGTGAGATATCCGTTCATTGCAAGGAGGTAACCCTTCTTTCCAAGAGCCTTCAGATACTTCCCGAGAAATATCACGGTCTTACAAATACAGACCTCAGATACAGACAGAGATATGTGGATCTTATTATGAATCCCGAGGTTAAGGACACATTTGTAAAGAGATCACAGATCATATCCGCTATCAGAAGGTACCTGAACGATCAGGGCTTTATGGAGGTTGAAACACCTATGCTCGTTGCAAATGCGGGCGGGGCTGCCGCAAGACCTTTTATGACGCATTTTAATGCGCTTGACGAGGATCTTAAGCTCAGAATATCGCTTGAGCTTTATCTCAAGAGACTTATCGTAGGCGGAATGGAAAGAGTTTACGAGATAGGCAGGGTTTTCAGAAACGAGGGCGTTGATACAAGACATAACCCCGAGTTTACGCTCATGGAGCTTTATCAGGCATATACAGACTATCACGGTATGATGGATCTGACCGAAAATATGTACAGATATGTGGCAAATGAGGTGCTCGGAACCACAAAGATCGTTTATAACGGTGTAGAAATGGATCTCGGAAAGCCCTTCGAAAGAATAACGATGGTTGACGCCGTAAAGAAGTATTCGGGCGTTGACTGGAACGAGGTTCCCGATACTGAGGCCGCAAAGGCGCTTGCAAAGGAACATCATATAGAATTTGAGGAATTCCACAAGAAGGGTGATATCCTTAATCTCTTCTTTGAGACATATGTTGAGGAACATTTGATACAGCCTACATTTGTTATGGATCATCCTGTAGAGATAAGCCCTCTTACAAAGAGGAAGCCGGATAATCCGGATTATGTTGAGCGTTTTGAGTTCTTCATGAACGGCTGGGAGATGGCAAACGCATACTCCGAGCTCAACGATCCCATAGATCAGCGTGAAAGATTTGCTGCACAGGATGCGCTTGCTGACGCCGGCGACGACGAGGCAGAGCATACGGACGAGGACTTCCTGAATGCACTGGAAATCGG
>CACYCJ010000001.1 GCA_902772925.1 uncultured Lachnospiraceae bacterium | reverse complement strand
GCTCCCGGAGCAGCGGCTCTCGGAATGATGCCTATGTGGCAGACTATAGTATGCATTGTAATAATGATCGCATTAACAATGGGACTTATAATATTTGCGGGAAGACTTTATAAAATGACATCTCTTTATAAGGGCAATGCTCTTAAGCTCGGAGCTGCAATAAAAATGATGTCCGGAAAATAGTATTAGAAGCAGGAGGAAAAAGATGCTTGATTCGAAAACAAGAATTGATGTCCTGAAGGAAGGCTTCAAAAACTTGAAAAGAAAATATTATCTGAATATTCTTGTCATCTTTGTTACTACTATCATAATCAACGGAGGATATCATTTTGCGACGGAGGGCAGAAGCATCAGTGATGAAAATGCCGCCAAGATCGTAAGTACGGTAGAAACCGTTCAGGAAGAGACTAAGACTGTTTCTTCAGGTCAGGAGCTTTCAAATGCGGAAATTCTGAATGAGCTCATCATAAATCTGTTAAAAGCACTCGATATTGAAGGACAGGAATCCTTGTTTGATGTTTCTCCCACAAGTGAAAAATACTACAGCGGAGTCGCTTCGGTATTCGTAAATGAGATCACGGGAAGCCAGTCATTTATCTTCGGAATAGTTAACGGTCTTAATCAGCTTTTATTTAAGGGAAAGGTCGCAAATTCCATTATTATCTTTGTGTTTGCGGCGCTCTCACTCCTTTTTTTCTATTTTGTGAAAAATGTTATCACTACCGGTAAAAACAGATATTATCTCGAACAGAGACGATATCACGGAACACGGGCAAAGGAGCTGCTTTTTCCTTATAAAAACAAAAGATTAAAAAATATATCCTGGGTTATGTTCAACAAATACATTTTTCAGTTTTTATGGTCTCTTACGATTGTCGGAGGCTTCATTAAAAACTATGAATATTCTCTTATACCTTATATCATAACCGAGAATCCCGAGATAAAGAGAAAGGACGCATTCCTTATCTCCAAGCAGCTTATGAAAGGGGAGAAATGGCATGTTTTCCTTCTTGATATGACAATGCTGCCCCTGGCGATCATTTCATTTCTTACATATAATCTGTCGGGTGTATTCTTTTCCGATGCATACATCGAATGCGTCAGGGCAGAGCTTTATATGCGTATCAGAGACGCGAAAAAGGACAGCCTCGAACTCAGACTCAGGGAGCTTCTGAATGATGATATGCTCGATATAGATCATGTAGAAGAGACAGAGCATCCTTCGGGCATAGAGGTGCTGGATATCCCCACGATATCCATTAAATCAACCAAGCATGATTATATGCGTAAATACGGGCTCCTTTCCATGGTACAGCTGTTCTTTACCTATGCACTTGTCGGCTGGATATGGGAGGTATTATTCTACGCTATGTCAACCGGTGCAATCGTAAACAGGGGAACGCTTCACGGTCCCTGGCTTCCGATATACGGCTGCGGCGGCGTGCTTATAATGTGGCTGCTCCGACCCTTCAGGGAAAAACCGGCCGTGCTATTCTTAACTACGGTTGGTGTCTGCGGTGTCCTCGAGTATATGACATCATGGATACTGGAAGTGATATTCGACCAGAAATGGTGGGATTATACAGGATATTTTATGAACATAAACGGAAGAGTCTGCCTTGAGGGACTGCTTGTATTCGGAATGGCGGGACTTGCCTTCACATACCTGCTGTCGCCTATGATAGACGATCTGTACGAGCGGGTTCCGAAAAAGATACGAATGATCGTCTGCATTGTGCTTGTGGTAATATTCGTGGCGGATGTGATCTTCTCGGCGTTTGTGCCGAATGTGGGCGAGGGCGTGACCTCGGGCCTCGTATAAAATTGTGACATTGGGACGGTTCTCTGTCACAAAAAAGTTGTGAAAATACTTTATTTGAGATATAATAATGTAGTGTTTATAAATCAGTGTGATTTAATATATTCAAAGTTTTTACGGAGGTATAATTTTATGTTAGTTTCAGCTAAGGAAATGCTTGAAAAAGCAGTAGCAGGTCACTATGCGGTAGCTCAGTTCAATATCAACAACCTTGAGTGGACAAAGATGATCCTTCTCGAGTGCGAAGAGCTTAAAACTCCTGTAATACTCGGTGTATCACAGGGAGCAGCAAAGTATATGACAGGTTATAAGACTGTAGTGGCTATGGTTAACGAAATGGTTGATTCACTCGGAATCACTGTTCCCGTTGCTCTTCACCTTGATCATGGTACCTACGAAGCAGCTAAGGAATGTATCGAAGCAGGCTTCTCATCCATCATGTTCGACGGTTCATCACTTCCCATTGAAGAGAACATCGAGAAGACAAAAGAGCTTGTTGCAATCTGTAACGAAAAGGGTATCTCCCTTGAGGCAGAGGTCGGCGGAATCGGCGGCGAGGAAGACGGCGTTGTTTCTACAGGCGAATGTGCAGATCCTCAGGAATGCAAGCAGATCAATGATCTCGGCGTAACAATGCTCGCATGCGGAATCGGAAACATTCACGGAAAGTATCCCGCTAACTGGGCAGGACTTCAGCTTAATGTTCTTGAGAATATCAAGGCTGTTACAGGTGATACACCCCTCGTTCTTCACGGTGGTTCAGGTATCCCCGATGATCAGATCCAGAAGGCTATCTCAATGGGTGTTGCCAAGGTTAATGTTAATACAGAGCTTCAGATCAAGTTTGCGGAAGCAGTAAGAAAGTATATCGAAGAAGGCAAGGACCTTGAAGGAAAGGGCTTCGATCCCCGTAAGCTTCTTGCTCCCGGCTGCCAGGCAATCAGAGATGAAGTTAAGGACAGAGTAAATGTATTCGGATCAGCTAACAAAGCGTGAGTCGAAGAGCTGTTCTTTCAAAGTGAAATCTAACATAGGGCTGGTATATAATGACCAGCCCTTTTTTAGGAGATAGGTAGGAAAACGGGAAGCGGAGAGAAAATGCATTATACTGACGCAAAGACCATACTTACGCCTCAGAATGGTCTTAATGTTTATCGCGGAGGCCCCAACAACTGCATATACAGTCCACTCAGAAATGTCAGCAGTCATGTGACGGATTTCGAAGATGTTGAGGTAAAGAGAAATGCGGACGCTCTTCTTGCCGGAGTTCTGAGAAAAAAGAGAAACAAAGGAATGATCAATATGGGGACGCTGGCGGATCCCTATGTTGACGAGGAGAGAGAGACCGAGCTTACGAGAAAATGTCTGTTTGAGATCAAAAGATATGATTTCGGCGTGTCTATAAAGACCAAGAAAAGCCTTGTTCTCAGAGACATCGATGTGCTTTATGAAATAAACAAAAACACGAAATGTGTCATAACGATACCCTTTCCCACGACTGATTCCGCAGTTTCATCACTAATGGATCCGGATGCATCGGCTGTTTCGGAAAGGATAAAGGTCCTTGAAGCATTCTCCCTAAAGAAGATTCCCGTTATCGTAGCCATTGAGCCGATAGTACCTTTTGTCAATGATTCTCCGGAGGGACTTATCAGTACCCTCAGTATAGCGGCGGGCTTCGGCGCATTTGCCATTGAATACGGCGATATGAAGCTTAATCTCGGGAACGGAAGCAAGGAATATTTTTACAAATGCATCCGTGAAAGATTTCCGTCTGTTTCGCCGAAGTACAAGGAGAACAGGAGCGTAAAGACGGAGGAGCTGGTATCTCCGAATGTAAAGGAGCTTCTTAAGGCAGCTGACGATTTCTGCATGAAAAGAGACCTTATGCACGAATCGGAGGACATATCATTATTCAGAAGAAGCTATGAAAACAAACAAAGAGGCGAGCAGTTATCTATATTCGACTACTAGTGGTTAGCGGAGCAATATATACGATGAAAACAATTCAGAGGTAAAAAACATGGATTACAATGAACTCAGTTTAAAAATGCACGAGGATAATACAGGCAAGCTTGAGATAGCATCAAAGGTGGCCGTTGAGACAAAGGACGATCTTTCCACGGCTTATACACCGGGAGTTGCGGAGCCCTGCAGAAAAATACATGAAAATCCTCTTGATGCATATAAGTACACGATCAAAGCCAATACGGTTGCGGTAGTTTCCGACGGAACGGCGGTTCTCGGACTCGGAGACATCGGACCTTTGGGTGCAATCCCCGTTATGGAGGGCAAGTCAATCCTCTTCAAGAGATTCGGAAATGTAGACGCATTCCCTATTTGTCTTGATACCAAGGATACCGAGGAGATAATCGAAACGGTAAAGAGGATAGCTCCCGTATTCGGAGGGATAAATCTCGAGGATATATCGGCTCCCAGGTGCTTCGAGATAGAAGAAAGACTTAAAAAGGAATTGGACATTCCCGTATTTCATGACGACCAGCATGGTACAGCCATTGTTGTTTCGGCGGGTATTATGAATGCGCTTAAGCTCACCGGAAAGAAAATGGAGGAAGTGACCGCGGTCGTAAACGGAGCGGGAGCAGCCGGAATATCCATAACAAAGCTTCTGCTTTCCTTCGGACTTAAGGATGCGATCCTTGTGGATAGAAGAGGAGCGATATACGAAGGCCGTATCGGTATGAACGAAGCAAAGATTGAGATTGCCAAGGTCACCAACCGCAACAAGGAAAAAGGAACTCTTGCCGATGTTATAAAGGGCAAGGACATTTTCCTCGGTGTTTCAGCACCCGGAGTTCTGACTGCGGAAATGGTAAGCACAATGGCAAAGGATCCCATTATATTTGCAATGGCAAATCCTACTCCCGAGATTATGCCCGATGAGGCGCGTAAGGGCGGAGCGGCAGTAGTTGCAACAGGAAGATCCGATTTCCCCAATCAGATAAATAATGTGCTTGTGTTCCCCGGAATATTCAGAGGTGCTTTAGATGCAAGAGCTACCGATATTACGGAAGAAATGAAAAGGGCGGCCGCAAAGGCCATAGCTTCCATAGTTACGGATGAAGAGCTTACGGCCGATCACATTATTCCCGATGCCTTTGATGAAAGAGTTGCGAAGGTGGTAGCAAAGGCAGTTGCCGATGAAGCAAAAAGGCAGGGCATTGCAAAATAAAAAAGTGTAAGTAAGTCAGGAGTGTTCATGGAAAACAAACTATTATTGGTTGAAAATAATGTTAATAAGGTGATAAAGGGCAAGGAACAGGTGGTCCATAAGGTTATGGCTGCGGTTGTTGCCGGCGGACATATCCTGATGGAGGATATTCCCGGAGTAGGAAAAACAACTCTGGCGACCACATTTGCCAAGGCCCTGTCTATGGATTATAAGAGAGTTCAGTTCACACCGGATGTTCTTCCGAGCGATATCCTCGGATTTTCCATGTATAACAGTGCTACCAAGGAATTCGAGTACAGGCCCGGCGCGGTATTCTGTAATCTTTTCCTGGCTGATGAGATCAACCGTACCAGTCCCAAGACCCAGTCGGCGCTCCTGGAGGTAATGGAGGAAGGAACGGCAACGGTGGACGGTGTTACAAGAAAGCTGCCCGATCCCTTTGTCGTAATAGCTACCGAGAACCCCTACGGGTCATCGGGAACACAGCTTCTTCCCGAATCGCAGCTTGACAGATTCATGGTATGCCTTTCAATGGGATATCCGGATCACATAAGCGCGGTAGAGGTCTTAAAGGGAAATGCGCATAATCCGATCTCACAGGTTGAACCGGTACTGACGGTTGAAGAACTTAATGCATACAGACAGAAGGCAAATGACCTTTATGTAATAGATGATATTTATGAATACATAGTAAATATCGTGGAGGAAACCCGTAAAAACGAGCTTTTCTCCATGGGAGCCAGCCCCAGAGGAACGATAGCGATCCTCAATATGGCAAAGGCCGTTGCCGTTATAAATGACAGAGATTTTGTGACTGCGGAGGATGTACAGGATGTTGTAAAGGATACCCTGGGACACAGAGTTAAGCTGAGTCAGAAGTCAAGAGCGCAGGGAGTTACCATGGACACCGCAATGAGGAAGCTTATCGAAACGGTCAAAGCACCCAGAAGCTGATCCGAGGGATGATAAAGGCTTTCGGATGAGCCTTGAATGAACGGAGAACCTTCAGATTGAAAACTAAGATTAAATTTGCAAGAATAATAGTTTATATCGCATTAACGGTGCTTGCATTTACGATGTATGATTTTCTGCACAGTCATTTTCTCCTTATAATGATCGTGCTTCTTACGGCGCTGCCTCCGATATCTCTTATAATGTGCTTTGTACTCTACAGATTCATTGATATAGAGGTAAGTGCTCCCGGAAGCTATGTATACAAAAATGAAATGTCATATGTGAAGCTTGTCACCGTCAATCCTACATGGACTGTTTCGATGAATGTCACGGTGGGGCTGGAGACCGAAAATACATTTTATTCGCAGAAGGCACTTACGGAATTCTTTCTTCCCGCAAGGCTTCATGGCAGATATGAACTGATGATCCCGATGAAGCTTACCCGAAACGGACATATAGCATATCATGTGGATTATATCCGCGTAAGAGATCTGATGGGCTTCGTTGACATTTATAAAAAGCTGGATAAGACCTCCGAGATAAATGTGCTGCCCTCCGGAAATACCGGCGAAAGACTTACTGCGCATGATGTATCAAAGGGTACGACCGAGTCGGAGGAAACGGCGAAGAAGGGACATGATTTTTCCGATGTGAGCGATGTCAGGGAATATATTCCCGGCGACAAGCTGATGAGCATACACTGGAAGCTGTCGGCAAAAAGAGACATACTCATGGTAAAGGACAGGGAGAGCATGTCCGATGAACAGATAGTTGTACTCGTTTCTTTATCGGGAAGCCCGGCAGAAACGGATGATGTGATAGACCTTTCGTATACACTGCTTGAGGGCCTGGTGAGAGACGGAATGTATGTCAGGCTCCTTTGGTGGAGTGATGCGGCATTTGAGATAAGAGAGAAAAGGATTCTCAGCATAGAAGATATGAAAGAGGCTTTTTCTCTCATGTATTATGAGAAGATATATCAGGACAAGGAAAAGGTGAGGGGATACATCAGAAGTATAATGCCTCATCTGACTGCGATCATAGATATCGGTATTAATGAGCAGGGTGAAGCGGATGCAGAAGTGGTCGAGCTGGGATGAAAAACCGGAGGAAATAAAGCTTTGCGACGGCATAAGCGTTGATATCAGTCTCTACGATATTAAAGAAAACAGAAACTATACTCTTATAGTTAAAGGTGTGATCGTTTACCTTCTGACAATGGGAGGCCTGGGCTCATACCTTTCCGCGATAGGCTGTCAGTATTCGGGACTTGTACTCAACCTTATTGTTTTTGTGACCGCAATACTTTTTGCCGTTTTATACCGTTCGCTTTTATACGAGAATCTGGGCTACCTGATATTTTTTGTGTTGTTTGCCGGATTTATATACATTTTCAGAGATTATATAAACAGTGGTTTTTATGCTGTCATCAATGATACTCTGGAGGTGGCTATGGATAAGCTCAGCGTTGAAGGAATGCAGCAATACAATGAGCGTATAGCCAACAGATATCTGGCGACGACCATATCCATGTCTGTTATAGGGATAGTGGTCAACATTTTTATCAATAACTATATCAACAGACGAATGAGATATATCGTAAGCGCATTTATCGCCTGTGTAATGCTGTATTTCCCGCTTTATCTTGAGAGGGAGCCCAGCACCATATATACCATCATGCTGCTTACGGGTATAGCGATGTCATACTTCTACAGGGGAGGCGGACATTATAAGCTCCATAGAAGTGAAAGCGCTATGAAGCATGAGAAAAAGGGTATAGGCTATTCGCTGGATTACAAGATAGCACTGCAGACCTTCGGGGTTGCGGGCATTGTCGTATTTTTGGTTGTCAGCATCATAACACTGTCTTTTTCAAAGACAAATTATGCTGCGAGACATGCAAGCCTCGATAAGATACAGAATATGGAAACTATCAGTAATTTCTTTACCTACGGTATTGCGGGGCTTGTGAATTTTTATTCGAATAACGGCGGTCTTTCGTCGGGAAAGCTCGGAGGAGTTTCCTCCGTAAGACTTGACCACGAGACCGATATCAAGGTGAGATATACGCCCTACAGCTATGATACCGTTTATATCAGAAATTATACCGGAGTAGATTACATTCCATATGATAATGTCTGGAATCAAAGACCGGCCATAATTTCCGATGACGGCCCCCTGGCCACGGAAACGGACGCTCTTTCCGGACAGTATGAAGACGGCAGCTCGGGAGCGGCAAAGGGTGTAATGGATATCACCAATGTTGAGGCTTATCCGGGAATATACCTTCCGTATTATGCAAAGTCGGAAAAAATGAGCTTTTCGGGCCAGAAGAATACGGTGGAATATTATCCTCTTCTTGAAGAAGGAAGCGCACGGGTAAAGGGCGGACTTTCCGAAAAGGAGCGGGAGATTTATCTTAATGTTCCGGTTGAAAACCGTGAGGTGATAAAGGCATTTTGTGAAGAGGCCGGTATAGGCGGGACCGATGAGGAAGTAGTAAACCAGTTAGACAGATACTTTGAAGCAAATATCCCTTATACGATAAGGCCCGGTTCGACTCCCAGAGGAGAGGATTTCGTAAATTACTTCCTTACAAAGGGCAGGAAGGGCTATTGTTCATATTTTGCATCTGCGTCGGTGCTTGTCTTCAGGTATAACGGGATACCGGCAAGATATGTAGAGGGATACGCCATAAGCTATAATGATATAGCGGATTCGGATCTGGCTGAGGACGCAAAGTATTCGGATTATTACGACGGCTATTCTCCGATAGGTGAAACGGCTGTAATAGATATTGAGGTGACCGACGCGTCGGCACACGCATGGACTGAGATTTATGATGAAGAAAAAGGCTGGGTAGTGGTAGATACCACGCCTCCGGGACTCCTGGACGAGGACGAGGATGAAGGCGGAAGCTTCTGGGATTTCTTCCAGAATGCATTCGGCGACGGTGCAGACAATATGGCTGACGCAAATAACAGTCCGGCCGGAATTTCCATTAACGACAGTCTTATGAGAAAGATAATAGTCATAGTGCTGATAACGATACTTCTTGCCCTTTCTGCGGCAGGGGTATGGCTTATGAGAGGAAGAATCAGGGAGCAGATAGCTTACGGAAGCGCCGGACTCAGCGATAAGGCGGTCATAGATTACAGAAGAAGTCTTAAGGCTGTCGGCAGATATGACAGAGAGATAAAGCACAGTATGAATTACAATGAACAGGTGTCACATCTTCGCAGTATGGGAGAGCTTGACATAGCCGATGCGGATTCGGTAAGGTTTGTTGATATACTGGAAAAGGCCGGTTTCTCAAACAAAGAGATATCAGGCGAGGAATACACATTTTTCAGAGATATTCTGAGTAAGATAAAAAGACCCGGACGATCTTCGGACCGGTAGGAAAATGAGGGAATTATATGTCATTTACCGATTATGAAAAAGCGGAAAAGCTCGGGAAAAAGGCCTACAGGGCAGCAACCCTTTCGGGTGCGTATCCGTACCTGCCCGTGCTGGATGATATTCTGTCCATGGCGGATATAAGAAGCGAGGTTAGTCTCGGGCTGGTCAACATCCCGCTTGACAGGGTTGTAGGAACCTCCACGCAGGGAAGAACGTATTCCTTTGCTTCGAATTTTATGCCGATCCTTGATTACAATACGGAGTTCGGGATCAAATGGTCCAACCTCTGTGACTCTCATATGGAGGAGGGGATCAGGGATCCCATTAAGGTTTATGAGTATCTGAATTATTTCTATGTTGTGGAAGGCAACAAGAGGGTAAGTGTACTTAAGTATTTTAATGCCGACTCGGTTCCCGCATATGTAACGAGAAAGGTTCCGAAGCGGACAGACGATCCCGAAAATAAGATATATTATGAATTTATGGATTTCTACAGAGTAAGCTCGGTCAACTTTCTGTGGGTATCCAAAGAAGGCAGCTTTAACAGACTTCTTAAGGCCACATTTCCGGAGCATATGGAAAAATGGACTGATGATGATCTGAAGGATTTCGGCGCATTTTTCTTTAATTTCACAAAGGCCTTTGAGGCTGCCGGCGGACTTAAGATCGACAATATAACGGTTGGAGATGCGTGCATCACATTTATTGAATTTTACGGCTACAATACGGTGCATGAGCTTCTGCAGGACGAGATGAAGCCCAAGATAAGCAGCATTATGAAGGAATTTACGGTATCCTCCATTGATGAGCCGGTGGATATTACCATGGATCCTCCCGAGGCGAAAAAGAGTATTCCCATCATAGCACACCTTCTTGCAAACGGCCTTAATACGCCGAAGACTCTTCGGACTGCATTTATCTTTGACAGGGATCCCGCATCCTCGTCATGGCTTTACCAGCATGAGCTCGGAAGAACGCATGTAAAGGATGTATTCGGTGATAAGCTGATAACGCTTAAGGTATGCTGCGGCTCGGATCCGGAAATGGCTTATAAGGCCATGAAGGAGCTTATAGAAAAGCAAAATGTCGAAGTGCTTTTTACCACGACTCCCGAGCTTTCGGAGGTGAGCCTTAAGGTTGCGGTGGAATATCCGGATGTAAAGGTCCTTAACTGTTCGCTGAATACGGTGCATAAATATATAAGGACTTATTATACAAGGCTCTATGAGGCAAAATTCCTTTCCGGAATGATAGCCGGAGCAATGACGAAAACCGGAAATATCGGTTATATTGCCGATTATCCTATTTTCGGTACCATTGCAAATATAAATGCATTTGCTCTCGGAGCAAGTATGACGAATCCCGGAACGAAGGTGTTCCTTGATTGGAGCAGAAAGAAAAACCGGCTGGAGGAGGATATAATCAAGGATTTCAGGGAGGCGAGAGTTGATTTCGTATCGGATCAGGAGAGCATAATTCCCGTAAAGGTATCGAGGAAATTCGGACTTTATCGCATGACTCCCGGAGGCATAGAAAATATTGCGCTTCCCGTATCGGACTGGGGTGTCGTTTATGAGAAGATAATAAACAGTATCATGGAAGGAACATGGGACACTCCGGAAACGGAGAATCTCGGAAAGGCCATTAATTACTGGTGGGGGCTTTCGGCAGGAGTTACCGATATAATACTATCCAAGCTTGTGCCGCCGGGAACTGCCAGACTTGTCGAAAATGTGAAGGCTGATATAATCGACGGAAGGTTCGCGGTGTTTGACGGACCGATCCTGCTTCAGGACGGAAGCATGCTGGTGGATAAGGATGACGGTCTTTCTCCGGATGAGATAATGACCATGAAGGTACTGATAGAAAATGTGGTGGGTGAGATTCCCGGGATGGATGATCTTAAGGATACTGCAAGACAGTTAGTGGAATTGAAAGGTGTAAGTAACGAAGGTACAGAGGGGTAAAAAGCTAATGAAGGTACTTTTGGTGGCTGACATTGAATCTAAATATTATTGGGACTTTTTTGAGAAGAGCAAGCTTGAGGGGATAGATCTCATCATATCCTGCGGAGATCTTGCGCCTCAATATCTTTCATTTCTCGCTACCTATGCCAAGTGTCCGGTGTTATATGTGCACGGTAATCATGATGCCTGCTACGAGGATACTCCCCCGGACGGATGCATTTGTATAGATGATGACATCTATGTCCATGAGGGTTACAGGATAATGGGGCTCGGAGGAAGCATGAGCTATAATTTCGGAAGCTTCCAGTATACCGAAAAGCAGATGGATTACAGGATAAAAAAGATGTGGCTGAAGCTTAGGAAAAATAAAGGCTTTGACATTCTTGTGACACATTCGCCGATGAGAGGCTACGGAGACGGAGATGATCTGCCTCATATGGGCTTCGAGTGCTTCAAGACACTTATCGATAAATATGAACCGAAATACTTTATGCACGGACATGTTCATATGTCGTACGGAAGGAAGTTCAAAAGGGTTTATAAATACAACAATACGACGATAGTCAACGGATTTGAAAGATACATTCTGGAGATATAACGGAGAACAAGATGAAGGAACTTAAGAATTATAATGAAGATATAGATACCTATATGCATTTCTGTATGGATTCCGGTCATATAGATCAGAAGCTCTATACTAAGTTTGATGTAAAAAGGGGACTCAGAGAGTCAAACGGAAAGGGCGTTCTTACCGGACTTACGGAAATATCGGATGTTGTGGGCTTTGAGGAAAAGGACGGTGAAAGAGTACCTGTTGACGGAAGACTTTATTTTCAGGGCTATGATGTAAAGAAGCTTTGCGAGGGCTTTCGTGACGGAAGGCACGGCTTTGAGGAGACGGCATTTCTCCTTTTATTCGGAGATCTTCCGACAGAGGAGCAGCTTGACAGGTTTATGGAGATACTCGGAAACCTGAGACCTCTTCCCGAGAACTTTAACAGGGATGTTATAATGAAGGCTCCGAGCAGGAACATAATGAATATGCTTCAGAGGTCAGTGCTTACCCTTTATTCCTATGATGAAGATCCCGATGATATCGATATAAGACATGTACTCGAGCAGAGCCTCAGCCTGATCGCCAGATTTCCCGTTATAGCGGCTTACAGCTATCAGAGCTTTCGCCATAAATATATGGATTCGAGCCTTGTGATCCACAGACCGAAGGCAGAGCTTTCCACGGCGGAAAATATCTTAAGGCTGCTCAGACCGGATTGTAAATTTACCGAGCTTGAGGCAAAGGTCCTGGATATCTGCCTTGTTCTTCATGCCGAGCACGGCGGCGGTAATAACTCCACATTTACGGATCATGTTATCACTACCACGGGAACGGACACCTATGCGGCAATAGCCGGTTCTCTCGGTTCTCTTAAGGGACCCAGGCACGGTGGCGCAAATATCAAGGTTCAGAAGATGTTTGCCGATATGAAGCAGCATCTTTCCGATTGGGAAAATGAAGACAGCATCAGGGAATATCTACAGAAGCTTCTGGACAAGGAAGGTTTTGATCACTCCGGACTAATATACGGAATGGGACATGCGGTTTATTCGTATTCGGATCCGAGAGCGGTTATCCTTAAAAGCTATGCGAAGGCACTTTCAAAGGAAAATGGTTTTTATAAGGAATTTGAGCTTTATGAAAGGGTTGAAAGGATTGCCGGAGAGCTGATAATGGAGAATCGTAACAGGACAAAGCCCGTCTGTGCCAATGTTGATTTTTACAGCGGCCTTGTCTATACTATGCTTAAGATTCCCGAGGAGCTTTTCACTCCCATGTTTGCCATTGCCCGTATTTCGGGATGGTCCGCACACAGGATAGAAGAGCTTGTAAATAACGGCAAGATCATAAGACCCGCGTATAAGTATGTGGGTACCCATAAGGAATATCTGCCTATAGAAAGCAGGGAGCCGGATTATCCGGACTATTCCGATTTTTGATAACTGATAAAAGGAAGTCTTGAAATGGCTTACACGGCATTATACAGAAAATACAGACCCGGCACCTTTGATGATGTCAAAGGTCAGGAGCATATAGTAAAGACACTGCGTAACCAGGTGAAGAACGGAAAGGTTGCACACGCATATCTTTTTACCGGTACAAGGGGAACCGGAAAAACGACCGTGGCAAAGCTTCTCGCAAAGGCGGTGAACTGTGAAGATCTGCAGGATGGAAGTCCCTGCGAAAAATGCGCAAGCTGCCTTGCCATAAGCAGGGGTACGGCGATGAATGTTGTCGAGATGGACGCCGCTTCAAATAACGGTATCGATGACATCAGATTCATCAAAGAATCCGTAAGATATGCGCCTTCCGAAGGTAAATATATGGTTTACATAATTGACGAGGCTCATAACCTCTCAAGGCAGGCCTTTAATGCTCTTCTTAAAACCTTGGAGGAACCGCCGGAATATGTTATATTTATTCTTGCTACTACGGAGCCCTTAAGTATAATCGAAACCATAAGATCCAGATGTCAGCGCTATGATTTCAGAAGGATAAGTCAGGAAACGATTGCAAAAAGGCTGAGATACATTCTTGATTCCGAAGGCATTGATGCGACGGATGAGGCGGTGGACTATGTTGCGGGCGTTGCGGACGGCTCCATGAGAGACGGACTCAGCATACTGGACAGATGCATTGCGATGAGCCTCGGGGAAACCCTGACCTATGACAGGATATTAAGTACCATAGGTACGGTTGATACAAAGATATATATAGATATGTCCAAGGCATTTCTTCGCGATGATGTCGAGACGGTACTCGGTGATGTGCAGATCGTCAGCGAGGAAGGCGCAAGCCTTCAGAGCTTCGTGGAGAATTTCATCTGGTTTTTCAGAAATATGCTCTTCCTTAAGCTTTCTCCGGAAATGGAAAAGCGGATTGAGATGACGGAGGATGCTAAGAAAAGCTTAAAGGAGCTTTCGGAGGAATTCACTCCCGGAATGATCGACAGAAACTTAAGAGTTCTTATGGAAACATCCTCAAAGATGAAATACAGCAGCATTAAAAGAGTCACCCTGGAAATGGGTCTTATAAGGCTTATGCATCCCGAAATGGAGATGGAGAGCAGTGATGCTTCCGTAAGGATGGATAAGATAGAGCTTGAGATAAAGAACCTTAAGGAGCAGGGGATACGGGTAGCGCCTGCGGGAATGCAGAACGCTGTGTCCGATGCCGGAACGGGAGGCGTGTCCGCAGCAGGCGGTACGGCAAACGATGGTGGTACGATGTCCGGTGACGGAATGGCATCAGGTGACAGTACGATATCCTCTGACGGGCAGCAGTCACATTTGTTCATAAATTCCGAAGATGCACTCCAAATGGCAAAGGAAAGACAAAAGACCGAGGAGGCCTACAGGCAAAGCCATGAAACCGGCTCTTCCAAACGAGGCGAATATGAGGAGGCAAATCTGAAGGATCTGCAAAGCCTTGCGGAAAACTGGGAAACGGAGATACAGAAGCTCGGTACCGACCTCGAAAGGATAGGAGCTTCGTGCTTTGTTCCTTATGTGAATGATTCGGATGCCGATAAACCCGGATTCGAGCCGAGACTTACCTTTGTCGTTGCAAAGGAATTCGGAAATGTCCCGCCCTCGGCCTTCAGATATTTTATGAATAAAAAGGAAACCTTTGAAAATGCGCTTTCGGACCTTATAGGTAAGAAGGTTCATATAGAAAAAATTATGCAAAGCGAAACCGATACGGATGAATTTCTTAAGAATAATACACCTCTTAAGGATTTATCTTCAAAAATAAAAAATATAAACATTGAGGAGGAATAAAATGGCTAAAAGAGGAGGATTTCAGGGTGGAATGCCCGGAAATATGAACAATCTGATGAAGCAGGCACAGAGAATGCAGAAGCAGGTTGAGGAAACACAGGCTATACTTGAGGAAAAGGAATATGAGGCTACGGCAGGCGGCGGAGTCGTAAGTGTTACGATAAACGGCAAGAAGGAAGTTACTGCCGTTAAGATCTCGCCGGAGGTTGTGGATCCCGATGATATCGAGACACTCGAAGAAGTGGTTCTTGCAGCTGTTAATGAAGCAATCAGAATACAGAGCGAGGATGAGAAGGCCGAGCTCGGAAAGATAACAGGCGGATTAGGAGGACTTCCTTTCTAAGATGGATATATACGGAGGAGAGCTGAGCAGACTGATAGAGGAATTCTCCCGTCTTCCCGGAATCGGAGGCAAAACGGCACAAAGACTTGCGTTTCATGTCATAAATATGCCGGAGGACAGAGTAAGATCTTTATCGGAAGCTATAATAAATGCAAAAACTCATATCAAATATTGCAAATCGTGTTATACTATAACAGATGGTGAGCTTTGTCCCATATGCGCTTCGCAGAAAAGAGATCACAGCGTCATAATGGTTGTGGAGACTCCGAGAGAGCTTGCGGCGTATGAAAGGACAGGTAAATACGAAGGGGTATATCATGTACTTCACGGGACGATCAACCCGGCACAGGGTATAGGACCGAATGATATCAGATTGAAGGAGCTTATCGAGCGTCTTCAGAGAGAGGATGTAAATGAGCTTATAGTTGCCACGAATTCAAGTGTTGAAGGTGAGGCGACAGCCATGTACATTTCCAAGCTTGTAAAACCG